>DASVAW010000022.1 GCA_036376135.1 Candidatus Polarisedimenticolaceae bacterium
CGCCATGTTCCGCGAGATGAACAAGGTCGAGCGCGATCGGGCGGAGTTCAACCCGATCCTGATGATGGCCGACTCCGGCGCCCGCGGCAGCAAGCAGCAGATGCGCCAGCTCTCCGGGATGCGCGGCCTGATGGCCAAGCCCTCCGGCGAGATCATCGAGACCCCGATCACCGCGAACTTCCGCGAGGGACTGAACGTCCTCCAGTACTTCATCTCGACCCACGGCGCCCGGAAGGGCCTCGCCGACACCGCGCTCAAGACCGCCAACTCCGGGTACCTGACGCGCCGCCTCGTCGACGTCTCGCAGGACGTGATCATCTCCGAGGAGGACTGCGGCACGATCGAGGGGATCGAGGTCGAGAAGATCGAGGAGGGCGGCGAGATCATCGAGGAGCTCCGCGACCGCATCGTCGGCCGCGTCGCCCTCGAGGACGTGCGCGACCCGATCACCGGCGAGCGGATCGTCGAGCGCAACCAGCTCATCGACGAGGACCTCGCGACCTCCGTCCAGGACGCCGGGATCGAGCACGTGCGGATCCGCTCGGTGCTCACCTGCGAGTGCCGGCGCGGGGTGTGCGTCCGCTGTTACGGCCGCAACCTGGCGACGGGCCGCCCCGTCGAGCTCGGCGAGGCGGTGGGCATCATCGCCGCGCAGTCGATCGGCGAGCCGGGCACCCAGCTCACGATGCGGACCTTCCACATCGGCGGCACCGCGCGTTTCGAGGAGCAGTCGACCATCGAGTGCCGGAACGCCGGCACCGTGCGCTACCACAACATCAAGTGGGTCGAGAACCGCGCCGGCAAACCCGTCGCGATCAACCGGAACGGCGCGATCACCATCCAGGACCGCGAGGGCCGCGAGCGCGAGCGCTACACGGTCGTCTACGGCGCGGTCCTCGAGGTTCGCGACGGCGACGTCGTGGAATCGAACACGAAGCTGGCGGAGTGGGATCCGTTCACCTACGCGATCCTCACCGACGTCGCGGGCTCCGTGAAGTTCCAGGACATCGAGGCCGGCGTCACGATGCAGGAGGAGGTCGACGAGGTGACCGGCTTCTCGCGGCAGGTCATCACGGCCTCCCAGGACGAGAAGCGCCACCCGCAGCTCATCCTCCTCGACGAGGCGGGAAAGGCCCAGCGCAAGATCCTCATGCCGGTGCACGCGATCCTGATGGTGCCGGACGGGGAGAAGGTGCAGCCGGGCGACGTCCTCGCGAAGATCCCGCGCGTCACCACCAAGACCAAGGACATCACCGGCGGTCTCCCCCGCGTGGTCGACCTCTTCGAGGCGCGCCACCCGAAGGATCCGGCGGTCATGGCCGAGGTCGACGGGACGGTGCACTACGGCGAGATCGTCAAGGGGCAGCGCAAGATCATCGTGCGCACCGACGACGGCGAGGAGCGCGAATACTCGATCCCGAAGGGACTGCACGTGAACGTGCAGGAAGGGGAGCGCGTGCGCGCCGGCGACGCCTTCACCGACGGCCCCAAGGACCCGCACAAGATCCTCGAGATCCTCGGGGAGCGAGAGCTGCAGAAGTACCTGCTCGACGGGATCCAGGAGGTTTATCGCCTCCAGGGCGTGAACATCAACGACAAGCACATCGAAGTGATCATTCGGCAGATGATGCGGTGGATCAAGGTCGAGGACGTCGGCGACACGGAGTTCATCGTCGACGAACAGGTCGATCGTTTCCGCTTCGTCGAGGAGAACGAGCGCGTGCTCGGCGCCGGCGGCGCCCCGGCGCGCGGTCGTCCTCTGCTGCTCGGCATCACCAAGGCGTCGCTGTCCACCGACTCCTTCATCTCCGCGGCGAGCTTCCAGGAGACCACGCGCGTCCTCACCGAGGCGTCCATCTCCGGGAAGGTCGACTACCTCCGCGGCCTGAAGGAAAACGTCATCATGGGCCGTCTCGTCCCCGCCGGGACGGGGCTGGACCTGTATTCGGGACTGCTCATCCCCGCCGACGGCCCGCCGCCGATGGAGGAGGAGATCCCCGAGGAGGCCGTCGAGGCCGAGGTCGATCTCGACACCGATCGTTTCGCCGAGATGCTCCGGGCGGCCGCCGCGGCCGCCGCGGGGGGCGGGGCGGGAGGGTCCGAGCCCGGCAAAACCGCCTGATTCCGGGCGGCCCTTGACCGGGTTCGGTTCGCGTTGCTAGGATCTGCGGGTTTTTCGCGGGAGTACGCGCCAGTGCCGACGATCAGTCAGTTGGTCCGAATGGGCCGGGACCTCCAGAAGAGCCGGACGAAGTCGCCGGCCCTGGTCTCCTGTCCCCAGAAACGCGGGGTCTGCACCCGCGTCTACACCTCGACTCCGAAAAAGCCGAACTCGGCCCTCCGCAAGGTGGCCCGCGTCCGGCTGACCAATTCGATCGAGGTCACGACGTACATCCCCGGGGTGGGGCACAACCTCCAGGAGCACTCGATCGTCATGATCCGCGGGGGCCGCGTGAAGGACCTCCCGGGCGTGCGGTATCACGTGATCCGGGGCACCCTCGATGCGACCGGGGTGGACGGGCGGCGCCAGAGCCGCTCCAAGTACGGCGCCAAGCGGCCCAAGGCCTAGCGGGAGACGGACAGATGCCCAGGCGCGGAAACGTTCCCAAGCGGGATCCCCTTCCCGATCCCGTGTACCAGTCGCCGCTGGTCACGAAGTTCATCAACTGCCTGATGGTCGACGGCAAGAAGGCGGTCGCCGAGGACATCTTCTACGGCGCCATGACCACCGTGCAGGATCGCGCCAAGGAAGACGCCCTGAAGGTGTTCCGCAAGGCGATCGACAACGTCAAGCCGATGCTCGAGGTCAAGTCCCGGCGCGTCGGCGGCTCGAACTACCAGGTCCCGGTCGAGGTCCGTCCCGAGCGCCGGACGGCCCTCGCGATCCGCTGGCTGATCTCCTACTCGCGCGAGCGGTCGGAGAAGTCGATGCGCGAAAAGCTGGCGAACGAGATCCTGGATGCCTCCGCGCTGCGCGGCGGCGCCTTCAAGAAGAAGGAAGACACGCACAAGATGGCGGAGGCCAACAAGGCTTTCGCGCATTACCGCTGGTAGTCGGTTCCTCGTTTCGGGCGACCCGGGACTCCCGGGGGCGCATGGGTCTTTGAAAACGTGGCCAGGCAGACGCCTCTCGAGCGTACGCGGAATATCGGCATCATGGCCCACATTGATGCAGGGAAAACCACGACCACCGAGAGGATCCTCTACTTCACCGGCATCACCCACAAGATGGGGGAGGTCCACGACGGGACCGCCATCATGGACTGGATGGTGCAGGAGCAGGAGCGGGGGATCACGATCACGTCCGCGGCCACGACCTGCCACTGGAACGACCACCGCATCAACATCATCGATACCCCCGGGCACGTGGACTTCACGGCCGAGGTGGAGCGCTCGCTGCGCGTCCTCGACGGCGCGGTCGGCGTCTTCTGCGCCGTCGGAGGCGTCGAGCCCCAGTCCGAGACGGTCTGGCGCCAGGCGGACAAGTACCGCGTCCCGCGGATCGCCTTCGTCAACAAGATGGACCGGACCGGAGCGGACTTCGACCGTACCTGCACGATGGTCGCCGCGCGCCTGCGGCATCGCCCGCTGCCGCTGCAACTGCCCATCGGCGCCGGGGAGACCTTTCGGGGCGTCGTCGACCTGATCGCGATGCGCGCGCTCCTCTGGGACGACGGCGGTCTCGAGGCGAGCGAGGCCCCGATCCCCGCGGACCTCGAGGAGGGCGCCGCGCTCGGCCACGAGAGGATCGTCGAGGCCGCCTGCGAGACGGACGACCGCCTCCTCGAGAAGTACCTGGCGGGGGGCGCGCTGACGCCCGACGAGCTGCGCCGGGGGGTGCGTCGCGGCACCCTCGCGATGCGCTTCGTCCCCGTCCTCTGCGGAGCCGCATTCAAGAACAAGGGGGTGCAGCCCCTGCTCGACGCGATCGTCGACTACCTCCCCGCGCCGTCGGACGTCGCGCCGGTCGAGGCGATCGACCCGCGCTCGGGGGAAACCGTCACCCGTGCGGCGTCCGACACGGAACCGTTCGCGGGGCTCGTCTTCAAGATCATGAGCGACCCGTTCGTCGGGCACCTCGCCTACGTCCGGGTCTACTCCGGCGCCCTCGCGTCGGGCGACCACGCCTACAACCCCGTGAAGCGCCAGTCCTCCCGCATCGGCCGCCTCCTGAAGATGCACGCCAACAAGCGTGAGGAGATCTCGGAGCTCTGGGCGGGGGACATCGCGGCGATCGTGGGTCTCCGGAACGTCCAGACCGGGGACACGATCTGCTCGGAGAAGGCCCCCGTCCTCCTCGAGCGGATGGACTTCCCGGAGCCGGTGATCCGCCTGGCGATCGAGCCCAAGACCAAGGCCGACCAGGAGCGGCTCGGCCAGGGGTTGGGGAAACTCGTCCAGGAAGACCCGACCTTCCGGGTTCACACCGACCCCGACACCGGACAGACGCTGATCGCCGGGATGGGGGAGCTCCACCTCGAGATCCTCGTCGATCGCCTCCAGCGCGAGTTCGGCGTCGCCGCGAACGTCGGCCGGCCGCAGGTCGCGTACCGCGAGACGATCCGGCAGGCCGCCGAGGCCGAGGGGCGCTTCATCCGCCAGACCGGCGGGCGCGGCCAGTACGGGCACGTCAAGATCCGTCTCGAGCCGGCACCCGACCGGGGGTTCGTCTTCGAGAACGCGGTCGTGGGCGGGTCGGTTCCCAAGGAGTTCGTCCCCGCCGTCGCCTCCGGCCTCGAGGAGGCGATGGAGGCGGGGTACCTCGCCGGTTACGCGATGCGCGACGTGAAGGCGACGCTGCTCGACGGGTCGTACCACGAGGTCGATTCGTCCGAGATGGCCTTCAAGATCGCGGCGTCGATGGCCTTCAAGGAGGCCTGCCGCGCGGCCCGGCCGACCCTGCTCGAGCCGGTGATGCGCGTGGAGGTCGTCGTCCCCGAGGAGTACATGGGGGACGTGCTGGGCGACCTGAACGCCAGGCGCGGGAAGATCCAGAGCCTCGAGGGCAGAAGTGGCGCGTCGGTGCTACAGTGCGCCGTTCCGCTGTCCGAAATGTTCGGCTACGCGACCGAGTTGCGCAGCCGGACCCAGGGCCGCGGCACCTACTCGATGCACTTCAGCCGCTACGAAGAGGTCCCGAAAGCGATCTCGGAGGACGTGGTCGCGCGGGTGACGGGAACGTCGAGACGTTAGTGCCGGAGGGGCGGCGGGCGCCCCCAGGAGGATGGGAAGCGATGGCCAAGGAGAAATTCGATCGGACGAAGCCGCACGTGAACGTGGGAACGATCGGCCACGTCGATCATGGCAAGACGACGACGACGGCTGCTCTCACGAAGATCTCCGCCGACAAGGGCTACGGCACGAAGTACGTCGCGTATGACGAGGTCGCGAAGGCGTCCGAGTCGCAGGGTCGTCGTGACTCCACGAAGATCCTGACGATCGCCACGTCGCACGTCGAGTACGAGACGGCCAACCGTCACTACGCGCACGTGGACTGCCCGGGCCATGCCGACTACATCAAGAACATGATCACGGGTGCTGCGCAGATGGACGGCGCGATCCTGGTGGTTTCGGCGGC
>DASVAW010000023.1 GCA_036376135.1 Candidatus Polarisedimenticolaceae bacterium
ATCGCCGAGGCGATGCTCCGGCGCCAGCAGGCCTCCGCCGTCGTCGCGGCGCGCCACCAGATCGTCAACGGCGCGGTGAGCATGGTGCAGCTCGCGCTCGAGAAGCTCGCGCACGAGAACGTCGTGCAGCTCGACGAGGAGAGGAAGGCCGCGATGGTGTCGAACCTGCTCGTCGTGTTGTGCAGCGAGTCCGCCGCATCCCCCGTCATCAACGCCGGCACGCTTTACCAGTAGGAGCGCGCGACCGTGGCCGAGCGCAAGGCGTTCCTGCTCCGCATCGACCCCGCGTTGTGGGAGGACCTCAACCGCTGGGCGTCGCAGGAGCTGCGCAGCGTGAACGGCCAGATCGAGTACCTGCTGCGGCGGGCGGTGGACGAGAAGTTCGGCCGCCGCCCGCCGGAGCCCGATGCGGGACCCGAGCCTAAGGGGCGACGGTCCAGGTGATGCGCGGGTTGTCGAGCGCGAGGTCCCAGTTGCGGAACGGCCAGATCATGGACGGATCGCCGTAGGTGAACCCGACGTGCGACACGTCGCGCATGAGGCGCCCCCAGGCCCCTCGGTCGTGGACGTACCCGCCCCGCGCGATCCAGCGCCACCCTTCGGGCCACTGCCTCGAGGTCGCGGGGATCGCGAAGTCGTAGGAGACCCAGTTCAGCATCTCGTCCGTTCCGGCGAATCCGATCACGCCGGGCTGCGGCACGATCCGGTCGGTCACGAAGAACGCGCCCCAGTCGTCCGTGAGGTCGAACGGGGTGCCGTTGTCGTTGAGCAGGACGATCGACAGCGGCATGGTCGCGATCGACCCCTCCGCGTAGATCGTCGCGAGGTCGATCCCGATCGACACGACCCCGCGCGAGGCCCAGTCGCCGGTGAACGGGCTCGAAGTGCCGAACGAGGTCGAGGCCTTGGGGATCGCGGTCGCCAGGTTGTCGTCGCGAAGGCATGCGCCGGGGTGCCCGCTCGCCGGATCGACGTATTCGTAGCCGGTGCCGAAGGTCCAGCCGCCGTCGTTGGCGACGTCGAAGGTCTCGGTGAAGGTGGTGAGGGCGGTGACGGAGGTCTCGCCGGCGACGGCCGGGGCGGCGGCCGCGGCGATCGCGGCCATGAGGACGGCCAGGCGGACCTTCATGCGTACTCCCTGAGGCGAGGCCGGGGACATCCCGGGCCGGACTCGAGAAGTACGCAAGGTCGGGCTCCGCGGCGTCAGCGTTGCCCCAAGGTCCTATACGGGGGTCGGGCCTCAGCGCATCCCGAAGATCATGCTCGGGACGAGGAGGACGATCGCGGCCACCATGAGAAGCTGCGCGCCGGGGAGGACCACGCCGAGGACCAGCAGCGGAGTGCCGATCGAAATGCCGGCTCCGACCACTGCGACCGACGCCTGTTCCTTGACGATGGGTTTCATGCGTCACGAATCTATGACGGTCGCGTGACGATCGGAAGAATCCCACGTCGCACGTTGAAAGCTTTTGCGTAAACTTCGCCCCGCGTTCGCCTGCTGGAGGTCCCTTGGCGACGATCGGCCACGGTGAGTTTCTGCTCCTCCTGTTCGCCCTGTTCATCTACCCGCTGCCGTCCTGGATCGCGCTTCGTCGCCGGCATCCCTCCCGAGGGAAGATCACGACCCTCAACCTCCTCGGCGGGTGGACGGTGATCGGCTGGTTCGCGGCGCTCGGTTGGGCCGTTTGGCCCGTGGACTAGACTCGCTCCGATGACCGCGCGCATCCGTGCCGTCGCCTTCGACCTCGACGGCGTGTTGCTCGACACCGAGACCATCAACGTCCGGGCGGCCTTCGAGGCGTTCGCCGCCGCGGGGGCCCCGCTCCGCCCCGAGGATGCCGCCGAGATCGTCGGCCGGCACCCGGTGGACTACGGCCCCGTCCTCGCGCGACGGCGCGGGCTTCGCGAGGAGGCGCTCCCGGGATTGCAGCTCGAGCAGGGGGCGCGCTACTCGGAGATCTGGCGGCGGGATGCCGTCCTGCTCCCCGGAGCGCGGGAGGCGATCGAGGCCGCACGCGGGCGCGGGTTGCCGACGGCGCTCGCGACGAGCTCCGGCCGCGCCGGGGTCGAGGAAGCGTTGACGAAGTTCGACCTGCGCGAGGCCTTCGACGTCGTGCTCACCAAGGACGACGTCACGCGGCGCAAGCCCGACCCCGAGATCTACCTGCGCGCGGCGGAGCGCCTCGGGGTGACCCCGCCCTCGCTGCTCGTTCTCGAGGACTCGGAGTTCGGCGTCCGGGCGGCGCTCGAGGCCGGGACGTATTGCATCGCGGTGGCGTCGCCCTACACCCCCGCCGCGTCGGTCGCGGGGGCGCACGCGCGCGTGGAGACGCTCGGGCAGCTCGAGCGGTGGTTCGAGGAAGGGAGGTTCGGATGATCCTCGCAGGATTCGTGCTTGCGGCGGCGGTCGCCGGGTTCGACGCCGACTTCGAGATGCGCACGATGCGCGTCGACTACTTCCACACGGGAGGGCCGAAGGGGGAGATCGTCGCGCTCGACCGCGTCGTCGCCGACGGCGCGTGGGCGGGAAGCCGAACGCGCCTGCTCGATCCCCTGAACCTCGGCACCTATTACTTCGAGGTGCGCGACCCCGAGACCCAGCGGGTCGTCTATTCGCGCGGGTTCGCGTCGCTGTACGGGGAGTGGGAGGTCACCGACGAGCCGAAGACGATGTCGCGGACCTTCCACGAGTCGCTGCGTTTCCCGTGGCCGAAGCGCCCGGTACAGGTCGTGCTGAAGCGGCGGGACGCCGAGGGGCTCTTCCGCGACGTGTGGACGACCTCGATCGACCCGTCGTCGCGATTCGTGAACGCGGCCGACCTCGCGCCCAAGGGGGCGGTCTGGACCGTCTTCGAGAACGGCCCCGCGACCGAGAAAGTCGACCTGCTCGTCCTGGGCGAGGGGTACACCTCCTCGGAGCTGCCGAAGTTCCACGCCGACGTGAAGCGGCTCGTCGGCGCGTTGTTCGCCGTGGAGCCGTTCAAGTCGCGCAAGGGCGACTTCAACGTCCGCGCGATCGACCTCCCGTCGGAGTCGTCGGGGGTGAACCGTCCGCACGTCGGGAAGTTCCGCCGCACGCCGGTCTCCGCCGAGTACAACATCTTCGACTCCGAGCGGTACCTGCTCACGTGGGACAACCGCGCCCTGCGGGACGCGTTGTCGGCGGCGCCGTACGAGTTCATCGAGATCGTCGTCAACGAGAAGCAATACGGCGGCGGCGGCATCTACAACTTCCAGGCGACCGCGTCGTCCGACACGGCGTTCGCGACGTACGTCTTCATCCACGAGTTCGGGCACCACTTCGCCGGTCTCGCCGACGAGTACTACATGTCGCCGGTCGCCTACAACGAATCCCCGGCCGACGGCCCCGAACCGTGGGAGCCGAACGTCACCCGGCTGAAGGACCCCGCGAAGCTCAAGTGGAAAGACCTCGTCGAGTCCGCGACGCCGGTCCCGACCCCTTGGGACAAGGAAGCCTACGAGACGAAGGCGAAGGCGTTCCTCGCCAAGCGCATGGAGCTGATCCGGCGTCAGGCCCCCGAGGCGGAGTTCGACGCCCTGTTTCGCGAGCAGCAGGGGATCGACACGCCGATGCTCTCGTCGATGAAGTTCTCGGGGAAGGTCGGCGCGTTCGAGGGGGCCAACTACGAAGGGAAGGGGTTCTACCGTCCGCAGACCGACTGCATCATGTTCACCCGCGACGAGGTCGGGTTCTGCAAGGTCTGCTCGCGCGCGATCGAGCGGGTCATCGACCAGTACTCGCTTAACTAGGGACAGTCACCGTATTTCCGTAAATGGGGACAGCAACCTATTTCCGGAAAGGGTCAGACGCCTGCAATACGACTGGCGCGCTTGCGTGAGCGCAGGCGTCTGACCCCTTCCGGAAATAGGTTGCTGTCCCCATTTACGGAAATACGGTGACTGTCCCCAGTTAAGCGAACAGGTTGTTCAGGGCCTCGGCGAACCCGGGGTGCGGGAAGACCGCGTCGTGCAGCTGGCGGGCAGTGAGCCCGCCCATCATCGCGAGCTGGAGCATGGTCGCGATCTCGCCCCCCTCGATCCCGAGAACCGCGGCGCCGAGGATCCGGTCGGTCTCGAGCTCGACGAGCGCCTTCATGAAGCCGCGGCTCTCCCCCATCTCCAGGGCGCGGGCGACGTAGTCCATCGGCATCTTCGCGACGCGGTACCGTCGCCCCTCCGCTCGCGCCTGCGCCTCGGTGAGCCCGATGCGCCCGAGCTGCGGGTCGGTGAAGACGGTCCACGGGACGAGCCGGTCCGTCGTCGATCCCTTCCCGTCGCCGAGAAGATTCCGCGCGACGATCCGGTAGTCGTCGTACGCGACGTGGGTGAACTGCGGCCCGCCGTTCACGTCCCCCAGCGCCCAGATCCCGGGGACGTTCGTCTCCAGCCGGTCGTTGACGCGCAGGTAACCCCGGGCATCGGTCTCGACCCCCGCGACCGCGAGGTTCAACGCGTCGGTGTTCGGCGTCCTCCCGACGGCGACGAGGAGGTGCGACCCTCCGAGATCACCGATCCGAAACGCGTCGGTCTTCACGCCGAGCCGCACGTCGACGCCGTCCTCGCGCAGGATCGCCGCCATCGCCTCGGCGACGTCCTCGTCCTCGCGGGCGAGCAGGTGCGCCCCTCGATGCACGAGGGTCACGCGGCTTCCGAACCGGCGGAACATCTGCGCGAACTCGACTCCGATCACCCCGCCGCCGAGAATCACGAGATGATCGGGCAGGGTCTCGAGCTCGAGGATCCCGACGTGGTCCATCCACGGGATCGCGTCGAGTCCCGGAAGGTCGGGTTTCGCCGCGCGCGTTCCGGTGTTGAGGAAGATCCGCTCCGATTCGAGCAGCCGATCCCCGACCCGCATCCGACGCGGACCGACGAACGACGCAGCCCCCTCGATCAGCGTGACGCCCTCGGTCGAGACGAGTCGCCGCCGGCTCCCCTCGCGAAAGCTCGACACCACCTCGCGCTTACGTCGCACCACCGCGGGAAGGTCGACGGCCACGTCGCCGGACTGCACGCCCCACGTCGCTCCGTTCCGGGCGAGATGGGCGACGCGCGCCGAGGCGACCATCGTCTTCGTCGGCGTGCACCCGGTGTTGATGCACGTCCCGCCGACCGCGCCTTTCTCGACGATCGCGACCTTCCACCCCGCGGCCGCGAGATCGCGCGCGAGGGGTTTCCCCGCCTGCCCGGTTCCGATGATCAGCGCGTCGTAGCGTTCGCTCACAG
Source organism: Candidatus Polarisedimenticolaceae bacterium (assembly GCA_036376135.1). Classification (NCBI taxonomy): domain Bacteria; kingdom Pseudomonadati; phylum Acidobacteriota; class Candidatus Polarisedimenticolia; order Candidatus Polarisedimenticolales; family Candidatus Polarisedimenticolaceae; species Candidatus Polarisedimenticolaceae bacterium. Next base: position 5,248 of record DASVAW010000023.1, read on the forward strand.
CGACTTCGCCAGGCGCAGCCCCGTGAGCTGGAAACGCGTGTCCGGATGCCAGAAGTTCCGGTACGTCGCACGGATGTGCGTTCGGGGCGTGAACGCCGACCCGCCGCGCAGGACGTATTGATTCGCCATGAACTTCCCGTTGTATTCGCCGAGGGCGCCCGGCGCGGGGGCATACCCCGGGTAGGGCTCGTAGCTCGACCGCGTCCACTCCCACGCGTCGCCGAACAGCTGCCTCGGCCGACCGCCGACCGCCGGCGCCGGCATCGCGCGGAACGCCTCGTCCTCGAGGAAGTTCCCTTCGATCGGAAGGGCGCTCGCCGCGACCTCCCACTCGGCCTCGCTCGGAAGCCTCGCCCCGAGGAACCGCGCGATCGCCTCCGCCTCGTAGAACGAGACGTGCGTGACCGGCTCGTGGTCGTCGGCCTCGCGCTCACCGGTGAGTCCGAACGCGACGTAGGCCTCCCCTTCCATCCGGGCGTACCCCGGCGCCTCGATCGCGTTCGCGCGCACCCAGTCGATCCCTTCGGAAAGCCACAGGGCCGGATTGCGGTACCCGCCCTCGCGGATGAACGCCTTGACCTCGCCGACGGTCACGAGCCGCGACGCGAGCGCGAACGGCTCGAGCCACACCTTGTGCCGCGGCGACTCGTTGTCGAAGAGGAACCCGTTCCCCTCGGGCGCGCCGATCTCGACGAGCCCGCCGGGGGCATCGAACCACCGCAGCGGCGACGACGTCGGCTTCGCGAACCCCGCCGCTTGCGCGTACGCCGGCTTCGTCGGATTCTCCGAGAAGGCGTGAAGGATGTCGGTGAGGATCAGCTCCTGGTGCTGTTGCTCGTGGTTCAACCCGAGGTCGAGCACCGGGCGCAGCTTGCGAAGCGCCAGCTCGTCGAGCCCCTCCAGCACCTCGACGACCCGTGCGTCGACCGCACGCCGGTAGGCGCCGATCTCCTCCGCCGTCGGGCGCGAGAGCATCCCGCGCCTGGGCCGTGCGTGCCGCGGCCCCACCGCCTCGTAATACGAATTGAACAGGTAGGAATAGGAGGGGTCGAACGGCGCGAGGCCACGCGGCTGGAGCACGAAGGTTTCGAAGAACCAGGTCGTGTGCGCCCGATGCCATTTGGTCGGGCTGCAGTTCGGCATCGACTGGAGTTGCTGATCTTCCGGCGTGAGGCGCGCGGCGAGACGCTCGGTCGTCTCCCTTACCTGGAGGAATTGACGGATCCGGTCGGTGGCGGCGCGGGTCGTGGTCGGCATCACAGCCCTCCGATGAATCGACGCAACAAGACGTTTCGCCACGACACTTTCGCGACCGGCGATGCATCGGAGGGTAGCGCAGGAGGATCCGATGGTCGCGCTTCCCGCCCGCATGCAACGCGTCGCCCGCCTCCCCGAATACTCCCCCATCGCGCGCGTCGTGCGGGACGGTCTCACGGCCTCCCCCAAACGTCTCCCCGCCTGGCTCTTCTACGACGACGAGGGCTCGCGCCTGTTCGAGGCGATCACCGAGCTCCCCGAGTACTACCCGACGCGCACCGAGCGATCGATCCTCGAGCGCGACGCTCTCGCCGTCGTGGAAGCCGCCGCCGGGAACCGCAGGCTCACGATCGTCGAGCTCGGCGCCGGGACGGCGACGAAGTCCCAGATCCTCGTCCGCGCCGCGCTGCGCCTGCAGGGACGCTGCACCTTCATTCCGACCGACGTCTCGTCCGACCCGCTCCGGATCGCCAAGGCGCGTTTCGCGAAGGAGCTCCCGCGAGCCGAGGTGAAGCCGATCGCCGCGCACCACGAGGCCGTCGTCGATCGCCTGCGCGAGCTTCCGGGACGGAAGATGGTCCTGTTCATCGGAAGCTCGATCGGGAACTACGACGACTACGAAGCGGTGAAGCTCCTCTCGGGGCTGCGCGCGGCGCTGAAGGAAGGGGACTCCCTCCTCCTCGGCACCGACATGCGCAAGGACCCGGCGATCCTCGTTCCCGCCTACGACGACGCCGCCGGCGTCACCGCCGCGTTCAACCGGAACGTGCTCGTCCGCCTCAACCGCGAGCTCGGGGCCACGTTCGAGCCGGCACGGTTCCGCCACGTCGCGTTGTGGAACGAGTCGCGCTCGCGGATCGAGATGCACCTCGAAAGCGACGGCTACCAGCAGGTCTGGATCCGGGATCTCGCGATGCCGGTCGATTTCGCCGACGGCGAGCGCGTCCACACCGAGTCGAGCGTCAAGTACTCGCTCCCGATGGTGGATCGTATGCTCGAGCGCTCCGGTTTCCGGCGCGAGGGGACCGCGACCGATCCCAAGGGGTGGTTCGGGGTGCACCTGGCGAAGGTGGTGGGTTAGAAGACCTCGTGCGCCGGGGGGCCATCTCCCCGCGTGAGCGGGGAATCAAGGATCACGAAGGCCGACGGCGACGCACCGCCGGTTTGCGTGACTCGCCCACCGCTCATGCGCGAGTCGTCCATCTCCTGCGACTCACCGACCTCGGGCCGCCTCCAAGAGTCGACGAAGAGCCGAGTCCGCAGTACAACACACCATCTCTATGGCGTGATCTTCCAGCACGGAGTCGTCCACGACCGCGCCGTGCTCCAAGAGGAGCCTCGCGACTTCCACGTGGTCAGCTGTCGTCGTCCATGCAATCGCTACGCAGTTGAGAGGCTTGGGACTGCGTCCAGCACAAGAGATCCACTCGCGTTCGGTGGGATCGGCCGGCCCGTTGGGGTCCTCACCGCTCGCGAGTAGCTGGGCCACGACTTCAACTCGTCCCTGGTAGCAGGCTTCATGCAGGCTCATCCCGCCATGCTCTCGTCGCCTCAACGAGTCCGGTGGTGGGTTCATCGTGAGAGTCCTCGCATCGCCTTCGACGCTCCGATTACGGCGCGCCGACTGCCAGCGAATCACCCTGGTCGAGCAGTTCCGCGACGCGTTCAAC
>DASVAW010000024.1 GCA_036376135.1 Candidatus Polarisedimenticolaceae bacterium
AGCCGGTCGGTGTTGTACCCGCGAAGGACCTCGGCGGTGACGGTGACCGCGCGCTGGCGGTTGTGGCGCTCGATGCGCACGGGGGTCGACTCGAACTTCAGCTCCGCGACCTGGCGGATCGGGACGTAGGCGCCCCCTAGCGTTCCGACCTGGAGCGCATCGAAGCCCGACAGGTCCTGACGCTCGCCGTGGGGGACGGTCAGGCGGATGTCGTGCTCGTCGCCGTCGGCCTCGCGGAAGCGCGAGACCACGAGCCCCGCGACCGCCAGGCGCGTCATCCGGTCGATCTCGAGGAGGGGGACGCCGAGCAGGGCGGCCGCGTCGCGGTCGATCTCGAGCCGCAGGTCGGTCTTCCGGACGCGAAGCGGGTTGTCGACCTGGTCCGTCCCCGGCGTCTCGCGGAGGATCGTCGCGACGTCGGCGGCGACGCGCGCGAGGCCGTCGAGGTCGTCGCCGAGGATGCGGATCGCGATCGGGGCGGCGATCGGCGGGCCGTTCTCGAACTCCTTGACGAGGATCCTGGCGCCGGGGATGTCGGCGAGGCGCCCGCGCAGGCCGTCGAGGACGGCGGGGCTGGTCTTCGGGTCGTAGTGCTCGATCGCGCAGAACAGCTCGGAGACGTTCGCCTTCCGGTTCTTCGGGACGACGTTGTAGTAGATCTGCGGGTTCCCGCGGCCCACGCTCGTCATCACGTTGCGGATCCCCGGGGTCTCGAGGACGCGGCGCTCGACCTCCTTCGCGATCGCGTCGACCGCCGCGATCGAGGTCCCCTCGGGCGCCTCGATCCGGACGAGGAACTGCGGAAGGCCCGCCTTGGGGAAGAGGCTGAAGCCGATCGCGGGGAGAAGGGCGAGGCTTCCGGCGAACAGGAGCCCCGCGATCCCCACGGTCGCGAGGCGGTGGCGCATCGCCCAGTGGAGGAGCGGCCTGTAGGTGCGGTGGATCCCGCGCTGCATCCAGCGGAGAAAGACGTTCCCTTCCGGATCCTCCCGCCCCGTGAGCACGCGGCTGGCGAGGAACGGGACGATCGTCAGCGCCACCACCATCGACGCGAGGACGGTGTAGACGACGGTGGCGGGGAGGCTCCGGATGTATTGCCCCGGCGTCCCCGGAAGGGCGAGCAGCGGCAGGAACGCGAAGAGCAGGGTCGCGGTGGTGCCGACGACGGCGACGCCGATCTGCTTCGTCGCGCCGATCGCCGCCTCGACGGGGCCCGCGCCCTCGCGGCGGAAACGGGCGATGTTCTCGACGACGACGATCGAGTCGTCCACGAGCAGTCCGAGCGCGATCACGAAGCCGACGATCGAGAGCTGATTGAGGCTGAACCCCGTGAAGTGGAGCAGGGCCAGGCCGATCGCCAGCGACAGCGGGATCGACACCATCACGAGCCCCGACGCGCGAAGGCCGAGGGGAAGCAGCGTGACGAGCACGAGGGCGATCGCGATCAGGAAGTCGCGCTCGAGGGAACCGAGGCGGTGGGCGACGTTGAGCGACTGGTCGAAGCCGACCTCGAGGCGGACGTCGCCGGGGAGCCTTTCGCGGAACGCCTGAACCTCGGCGAGCAGCGCGTCGCGCACGTGGAAGATGTTCTGGCCGTCGCGTTGCGTGGCCGTCACGAAGATCGCGCGCTCGCCGTCGTAGCGGCCGAAGTACTCGCGGTCCTCGTAGTCCCAGGCCACCGTCGCGACGTCGCGCAGCCGGACGACCGAGGTCCCGTTCCCGGACAGCGGCGTGAGGGAGATCTCCTCGATCGAGGCGTAGTTCCCGCTGGTCTTGAGGTTCAGCCGGCGCCGGCCGAGCTCGACCGCGCCTCCGGGGAGGTTCGCGTTGTCGCCGCGGATCGCCTCGAGCACGCGGCCGACCGGGATCCGCAGCTGCGCGAGGCGCTGCAGGTCGAGCGAGACCCGGACCTGTCGGGAGGGGAAGGCCCAGGTCTTCGCGTTCTTCACGCCGGGGGTCGCCTCGAGGCGCTTGCGCAGCGCCTCGCCGAGGTCGTCGAGCCGGCGGTACGACGCCTCCTCGGAGACGAGGGCGAGCTGGAGGATCGCGACGTTGGTCGTCTCGAACTTCTCGACGTCGAGACTCGTCAACTCGTCCGGGAGGTCGGCGCGCTCCTGGTTCACCTGGCGCAGGACCTCGTCGAACTTCTCGTCGGGGTCGGTGTCCGCCTCGAACTCGACCTGCAGGACGGCGACGCCGTCCTCGATCTTCGCCTCGAGCTTCCTGAGGTCGTCGAGCTCCTTGAGGGCGTCTTCGAGCGGGCGGACGACCAGCTGCTCGAGGTCGATCTGCGTCGCCCCGGGATACACCGCGATCACGGTGAAGTTCGAGTTGGGGAACGACGGGTCCTCCGCCCGCGGGATGGAAAGCCAGGCGCCCACGCCGATCGCGACCAGCAGCAGCGCCCCGAGGATCGTCAGCGACCCGTTCCGGACGGCGTATTCGGCGACCTTCACCGGGAGGCCTCGCCGGCGACGCGGACCGTCGATCCGTCTCGAAGGTACTCGGCGCCGACCACGACGATGCGGGCGCCCGGATCGAGGGGGGTGGCGAGGATCGCACGGTCGCCCGAGAGCCCCGCGGTGCGCACCGCCACGCGCTTGACGGTGGAAGCCGCCTCGTCGTGGACGAAGACCCAGCCTTCGGCCCCGTTCCCCTCGACGAGCGCCGAGAGGGGGATCGAGGAGCGCCGCTCGCCGGCGGAGCGCCGCACGAGGACGGTGCCGACGTCGCCGGAGCGCACCCCTTCGGGGAGCGAGCGCAGCTCGATCTCGACGGTCGTCGTACGGGTCGCCGCGTCGGCCGCCTCGTGGATCCGCGCGATCGCGCCGGAGGCCGCGTCGGACCGGCCGGGGAAGACGACCGAGGCGCCGTCGCCGACGCGCACGCGCGCGGCGTCGGCCTGGGAGAGGCCCGCGCGGACGACGAATCCCCCCGCTTCGGCGGCGAAGAGGAGCACCGCGCTCCCCGACCCGATCTCCTGCCCCGGCTCCGCGAGCCGGCGCAGGATGACGCCGTCCGAGGGCGCCTCGATCACCGAGTGCCGGCGGTTGAACTCCGCGATGCGAAGGGCCGCCTCGGCCTGCTCGACCCCGGTCCCGGCGTCCTGCACCTGCTCGAGGGTCGCGACGCGGTCGGCCTGGAGGCTCTGCACGCGGGCGAGGTCGCGACGGGCCTTCTCGAGGGCGCTTCGCGCCTGGGCGACGCGCGCGTCGATCTCGTCGAGGGCGAGGGAGGCCAGCACCTGGCCCCGTCGGACGGCGTCTCCCTCGCGGGCGCGGACCGAGGCGACGATCCCGCCGGTCCGGAACGCGAGCGGGGTCTCGAGGCGGCGGCTGACGACCCCGGGGGCGCGCACGATCTCGGTGTCCGCGGCGGCGCCGACCGACGCGAGCTCGACGATCGGGAGAATCGGCGTCGGCGCGGCGACGTCGGAGCCGCAGCCGGCGGCGGCGAGCGGCAGGGCGAGCAGGAACGGCGCGCAACGGGAGTTCACGGCATCTCCTCGGTGGCGGTCGCCCGCATCAGGCGGGCGATCGCGATGAGCCGCTCGGTGCGGCGGATCACCAGTCGCAACTCGGCTTCGGTGCGTTCCTGGCGGGCGTCGAGCACGCCGAGGAAGTTGAGGACGCCTTCGTGTTGCCGGCGGTCGGCGATCTCGAAGGACCGGGCGGCGGCGGTCACCCGCGACCTCGCCGCCTCGACGGCGGCGGAAGCGGCCGCGGCCTCGTCGCGCGCCTCGCGGATCTGGAGGTCGATCCGCGACGCCGTCTCCTCGCGCTCGACCTCGAGCTTGCGCCGTTCGAGCTCGGCCTGGCGGATGCGGCTGCGCCGCTCGGCGCCGTCGAACAAGACCCAGGACGCGACGAGCGAAGCCTGCGAGAAACGCGTCCGCTCTCCCGGGCCGTACCCGCTTCCCTCGATGCCGGCGTCGGCGGCGAAGGCGACGGTGGGGAACAGGCGCGCACGCTCCGCCAGTCGCCCGGACTCCGCCGCGTCGACGGCGTGGCCGAGCGCGGCCAGCTCCTCGCGCCGGGCGCCGTCGGGCTCGCCGCCGGCGGCCCAACCTTCCATCTCGCGCTCGTAGGCGGTCAGCGCCTCCGCCTCGATCGGCTCCAGGGGCGTGCCGAGGGGACGATTCATCAGGAAGTTCACGTACGACCGCGCGACGTCGGCCTGTTTGGCGGCGTGGATGCGTTGCTCGCGCACCGCGGCGACCTCGGCCTCGGCGCGCAGCGGGGCGTCTTCGGTCACCTTGTCGTTGCGGAACAGGCTGCGCTGCACGCGGGCGTTCTCGTCGACGAGCGCCTGTGCCCCGTCGAGGATGCCGATCGCCGCCTCGGCGGCGATCCAGCGGAAGTAGGCGGTGCGCACCTCGAGGTCGAGCTCGCGCGCGAAAGCCCCGAGTTGCGCTTCCCGCGAGGCGAGCTCGGAGCGCTTCGCTTCGATGCCGCGCGCGATCTCGGGTCTCCAGAGCGGCTGGACGATCCGGACGAAGGTCTCCTGCTCGTGCGGACGCAGCAGCTCGATCGACTGGTTCCCGACCGTTCCGAACGCCGCGTCCCCGCCGCCGGCGACGAGGAGGTCGTTGAGCGTCGCGTAGACCGGGTTCACGAGGTCGCCGACCGGGATGTCGATCGTGCGGCCGCCCGAGGCGACGGAGTAACGCGCCGAAGCCTCCAGGCGCGGCAGCAGGAAGCTGCGCGCCTCGTTCAGCCGCTCGCGGGCGACCTCGACGTCGATCGCCTCGCGCCGGAAGGCGAGGTTCGAATCGCGCGCGATCTCGAGGTATCCGCGCAGGGGTTCCGGGGGAGCGGGGGCGAGGGCGACGGCGAGAAGGAGCTGGATCATGTCGCTGACAATATGTCAGCTACTGACATTTTGTCAACAGACGGACGTCAGGTTCGCTTCAGCGAGGCCCGCATCAGGGAGAACCCGAAATCCATCAGGGACTTGGGGGTGATTCCCATCTCCCGCTCGAAGTCCCCGCCCTTGCCGGCCGCGAGCATGGAGAGGCCGTGGGTGAACCCCCAGAGACAGACCGAGGTGACCTTGGGATCGCCCAGGTTCTTCCGGATCGAGCCGTCGCGAATCCCCTCGCGCAGGACCTTCACCATCAGCTCGATCGGCGCCATCTCGGCCGCCTTCGCCTTCGGATCGCTCGGCGGCTCCGAGATGAGCAGCATCTGGAACTCGGCGGGATGCGCCTTCCCGAAGGCGTAGTAGGCCCGTCCGATCGCCTCGATGCGGTCGAGCCCGGACTCGCCGCCGGAGGAGGCCTCGGTGAAGCGCTCCCCGAGGAGCCCGACGGCGCGAAGGCGCGCCGCCTGGATCAACC
>DASVAW010000025.1 GCA_036376135.1 Candidatus Polarisedimenticolaceae bacterium
GGCCCCGGGCTCGCCGAAGGTCCCCGCCGCGGTCGCCTCGACGTCGCCGATCTCGGTGTCGTCGGACGGGAAATTGTCGGCGAGCACGGCGAGGGACAACTCGGGCATCAACACGGCGACGCCGCGCGGCCGCGGGAGGAACACGCCGCACGTGCAGCGATTTCCCTGCAGCCATGCCCCGAGCGCGGCGATGCGGTCGAGGGGATCGCCGTCGAGCACGAGGGCGCGGATGTCGCTGCGCAGCGCGCGGTGTCCGCACGCGGGACAGGTCAGCGACTCCTCCCCCTCGCGCAGCACGGTTCCTTCGGAGGGAGGGAACGCGCGCGCGATCTCCCGGAGGAGGTCGTCGTAGTCGACGATCGACTCCCCTTCCGCGGAGAGGCGCTCGGCGGCGCGACGCGCGCGCTCGAGGTCCCCGGTCTCCACGCAGTACTGCAGGATCGCCGCGGCGGCGACCGGGTCGTCGGCGTGGCTCGCCTCGAGGCGCGCCACCGAGCGCGCGGCCGCCTCGAGCGACTCGTCCTGGATCTCCGCCGCGAGCAGGCGCGCCTTCATGAACGCGTCGTCGGGGAATCGCGCGACCGCCTGCTCGAGCTGGACGCGGGCGTCGCGCGGTCGCTGCAGCGCGCGCAGCGCCACGGCGAGGTCGGCCCACAACTCGGGCTCGTCGGGGACCCGGTGCAGCGCCAGGCGCAGGTACGGCTCGGCCGCGTGCGGGTCGTCGAGGAAGAGCTGGGCCCGCCCGAGATTCCACATCGCCCGGCCGTGTTCGGGATCGAACTCGAGGACGCGGGAGAAGATGCGGATCGCGTCGATCAGGCGCCGGGTGCGCGCCGTCGCGATCCCGAGCCGGAAGAGCGCTTCGACGTCGTCGGGGTGCCGGAGGACGTGGGGCCCGAGGAGCGCCAGCGCCTCCTGATCCTCGCCGCGGTCCAGATGCTCGATCGCCCGACGGACGACGTCGCTCTCGGCGTGGGACATGCCACCTCCGGGCCGCGCGGCCCGGCGAGAATATGGCAAGAGCCGAGGTCCCTGTCGAGATTTAAGTAGGGCTACTTGCCGGCGGAGGCGACCGCCGCGTGCTCGAGCATGTGCTCGCCGATGTAGCGCGCGACGAGATCGGCGGGCCAGGACCCGAGCGTGATCGTCAGGTCCTTCGTTCCGGCGCCTCGGCGGACGGTATAGGTCGCCTGGGTGCCGGGCTTCATGGACTGCCGGATCTCGCCGAGCTTCTTCTCGTTCTCGGGAGTCATCGCCACGCCGTTGAGGGCGAGCAGGCCGTCGCCGGGCTGCAGCCCCGCCGACTGCGCCGGGCTTCCGGCGACCACCTTCTTCACGACGTACACCCCGCCCTCGTCCGCCTCGAGCTCCACGCCGATCCAGCCGCTCGTGCGCAGCTTCGTGGACATGTAGTTCAGGCACGACTGGGTGTCGTACGTGCACTTTTCCTTTGCCTTCTCTCCGGCCCACGCGGCGGGGACGGCGAGGAGGAGGGCCGCGGCCAGGGTCGCGTGCTTCATGGTTTCCATTCCCTTCGTCACGGGACGCAAGGTACCGCCCCGCCGCGTAAATCACCGTCGGCGGACCGTAAAAAGTTGTAAAGGTGCGCCGATCCGGGCGATCAGCCCCCGGTGACCCGCGCCGACGCCCACTCGTAGAGCTGCTGGTACCCGCGCGCGGAGGCCTCCCAGGAGAAGTCGCTGCGCATGCCGTTGCGCTGGATCGAGCGCCAGCTCGCCTCGTCGACGCGATGGACGTAAAGCGCGCGCTGGAGCGCGTTCCAGAACTCGCCCGTGCCGAACTCGACGAACGTGAACCCGGTCACCCCGTCGCGCACCGTGTCCGCGAGCCCGCCGGTCGCGCGCACGACCGGGACCGCGCCGTAACGCATCGCGATCAGCTGTCCCAGCCCGCACGGCTCGAACAGCGACGGCATCAGGAAGACGTCGGCACCGCCGTAGATCAGCGGCGCGAGATCGGGGGCGTAGGTCAGGAACGCCGCCATCTTCTCGCGGTGGTAGTCGGCGAAGTGGGCGAGCATCTGCTCGTATTCGGGGGCACCGGACCCGAGGACGACGAATTGCGCCGGCCCCGCGTTGTCGTTGAGCAGCAGGTGCACGACGTGGCCGAGGATGTCGAGCCCCTTCTGGCGGTCCAGGCGCGTGACCATCGCGACGAGCGGCACGTCGTCGCGCACGGGGATTCCGGCGCGGGACTGCAGCGCGCGCTTGTTGTGGATCCGCCCCTCGAGGTCGTCCGCGCCGAAGCGGTGCGCCAGGTGCGGGTCGACGGCGGGGTCCCAGACGTCCTCGTCGAGCCCGTTCAGGATGCCGTGCACGTCGTAGTGGCGGAAGCGGAGCAGCTCGTGCAGCCCCGAGCCCCCTTCGGGGGTCATGATCTCCCGGGAGTAGGTCGGACTCACCGTGTTGATCATGGTCGCGTGGTAGATCCCGCGCGCCATGAAGTTCACCTCGCCCCAACCCTCCTCGCGCAACGAAGGCGCCCGCGCCCCGAGCCAGTCGAGGACCTGCGAGGGCGCGCGACCCTGATGGGCCAGGTTGTGGATCGTGAAGACGGTCGGGATCGCTCCGTAGCGCGCGTCGCCGAGCCCCGCGGTCGCGAGCCACGCGATCGCCGGCGCGGCGTGCCAGTCGTGCCCGTGCACGACGTCGGGCTTCCAACCCAGCGCGGGCACGAGATCGAGCGCGGCGCGGCAGAAGTAGGCGAAGCGGTAGGGATCGTCGTCGTAGCCGTAGACGCGCGGACGGCCGAGCAGGCTCTTCTCGGCGATGAAATACGCCGGGACGTTCGAGCCGGGAAGCCTCCCCTGAAGGACACCCGCGGGGATCGTGACGCCGCCCACCGGAACGTCGAGCGTGAACGGCAGCACCGTCGTCCCAAGCCGTCCGCTCGCGTGACCGTCCTCGATCGCGGCGTAGGCGGGGAGCACGACCCTGACGTCGTGGCCGAGCGCCGCGAGCGCCTTGGGGAGCGAGCCGCAGACGTCGCCCAGCCCTCCGGTCTTCGCGAACGGAGCGACCTCGGCACTGACGAACAGGATCTTCATCGCGGCACCTCTCGCGGATCGGCGATTATGGACCATCATGCCGGTCCGCATGCCACACCGCTTCCGCGCCTGGCTCCTGCTCTCGGCCCTCGCGACGGCATCGTGCGCGCCGCGGGTGGCCCCGTCGATCTGCACCGCCTGTTTCTGGGAGCACCAGCCCCCGGGGTTCCGCGAAGAGCTCGTCCGGTTCTACCGCGGGTACGCGACCGACGACCCCCTGATCGCCGCCGAGCGCGACCGCCTGGTCGCGAGGGTCGCGGGGGAGGACGCCGCCCTGTGCGAGGCCCGCGCCCGCTTCGAGTCGCTCGCCGACTCGGAGTCCGAACCCTCCCGTCGCCTCCTGGCCGCCGAAACGGCCGCCTTCGACGCCGCGGCCTGCGGCGTGGACCCGGAGCCGGCGTTCCTGCGGGCCGCCGACGCGGCGGACCCCCGAAAGGCCGCGATCTACCGCACGGTCGCGGGGGGCTCCTTCCGCCCGCGCTTCGGATCGGCGTCGATCGCGACGCGGCTCGACCCGCCGAGGGGGACGACGTCGTACGTCCTCGGCGCGAGCGCGATCCGCGTCGACACGGGGGACGTCGTCGTCGTCCAGGCCGAGCGCACGGTGCGCGACTGGTTGTCGTACCAGCTTCGATGGAATCCGGCGGATGCCCCCGCGCCGGCCGGGGCGTTGATCGGCTGGCACGAGGGGGCCCGCCTGTCCGACCTCCTCGGCGCGGTCGAGGCGAAGGTCGAGCCCGCGGTCGGCGTTCTCGCCGCCTTCCGCGATGGGCGCTGGCTCGCTCCCGACGCCGACGGCGTCTTCCGGTTCGAGGTTCTCGAGGACAAGGTCCAGTACCCCACGACCCGCGTCCATGGAGGGTTGGCGCTGCTCGTGGACACCCACGGCGTCTCCGCGCTGGTCGAAGCGGCGGCGCGGCGCGAGGCCTCGCTCGTCGTCGCCTGCGGCGACCACCCCGAGAAGATGAAGGCGGCGCTCGCCCTCGCGCGGTCGGGACGCGACGTGTGGTTCCCCTGCGACCGCTTCGTCGGCGACGTCCTCGGGTACGAGGCTCCCGGGACGCTCCTCGGATCGGCGCCGGTGCGCCGCGAGGGGGACCACGCGGTGATCGGCGACCGTCCGGTGCGATTCGAGGTCGCCGAGACCGTCGTCGTCGAAGATGCGGCGCCCCGCGGCGATCTCCGTTACTACGACGCCCCCGCGCGTTACTTCCGCGCGCTCGCGGCGAAGCTCCCGATCCCGCTTCAGTTCGTGGAGGTGGACGGCCCAGGTCAGGCGGCGAAGGTGGTCGATCGCGCGCTCGCGCTCGGGGCGGACGTGATCGCGATCCGCGTGGAGACCGCCGAGGACGCCGCACCGGTGCGCGCGTGGCTTTCGGGCTCGCCGCGGCGGCGCGCCGTCCTCTTCCACACGGCGCCGTACGCGCCGGGGTACGCGTTGTTCGGGGAGTTCCCGAAGCAGACGACGTCCGGCGATCCCAGGCCGGAGTTCGACTAGACGAACCGCCCCATGACGAGATCGTCGACCTCGGTGCCGTCGGGGAAGCGGATGCGGCGGCGCAATCTCCCCTCTTCCTCGAAGCCGAAGCGGCGGTAGAGGCGGATCGCCCTTTCGTTGCCGTCGCGGACGTTGAGCTCGAGCCGGCCGACGCGCGGGTCCCGCTCCGCCCAGTCGACGAGGTCCTGGAGCATTTCCGCGCCGATCCCCTGCCCCAGGTGCCCGGGGTGCACGACGATCGTCAGCCGGAAGACGTGGGCGGTCGCCTGGAGCGGCATCGGGTCGAGCAGCGCGTGGCCGACGATCGCGCCGTCCCGCAGGGCGACGACGTAGCGTCCGCGGGTGCGCAGCTCGACGATCTTCGCCGCGAACGCCTCGACGGGGATCTCCCCCGGCCGGCCGGCGAGGCGACCGGGGACCTCGGCGGTCGCCCACTCCGCGTGCGCGAGGGTCGGAGCGTCCTCGGGTTCGGCGAGGCGGATCATGGCGCGAGGTCGATCGCCGCCCGAACCGCTTCGTTCGGGATTCCCGCCCCACGCCAGGCGACGATCTCGTCCACGGTGAGCGCGCGCGTGAGGCGCTGCTTCGAGACCCACGCCGCGACCGTGGGGGGATCGAGGACCTTCGAGAGGCGCTGGAGCTCCGCGAACATCGCCTCGGGGGTCTTGAGTCCGTCGGCCGGCGCGGACGGCGCCGGGACGGCGACGACGACGGGAGCGGCCGCCGCGGGGGCCTCGACGGCGACCGGTGCCGGCTTCGACGTCGCAGCGCCGAGCGCCCCGAGGAACGCCTCCTCCGCGAGGAGCTTCGCGGCGAGGTCGTGCGCCGCCGCGGAGAGGATCGACGAGTACTCCTCGCCGCTCGGGTACAGCGACCCGCGCTTGTCGAGGCCGGTGATCGTCTTCTCCCAGCGGGCCCCGCCGGCGTCCTTCAACGTGAAGGCGACACGCACGCGCGCGGTGTACCCCCAGCTCTCCTCGACGTCCGCCCGGAGCAGGCGCCCCTCGAGCCGGTGGGGGGCGCCGGACTCGATCGTGGCCCCTTGGGCGCGCAACGCGCCGGCCAAGGCCTCGGCGGCGAACGCCGCGAGGTCGGTTTCGGTCGTGACCGTCGTGACGTCCTTGTCGCGCGTCTTCGTGCCGAGGGCGGGCGCCGCGCCGCGGTCGTCGGCGATCGCGAGCGAGAACGGTGCGAGCCCGGCGGGGGCGGCGACGGCCGGCGCGTCCTTCGGAGGCGCGTAGGCCAGGGGCACGGCGACGGTTCGGGCGACGGCGAGAAGGCACAGCGTGGCGAGCGTCATGCCCGCCATCCTAAACCCTACGGCTTCACCTCGGGATGCGCGGGGCCCCCGAAACCGCTCCGCTCCATCCGTCCCCAGACGCGGTAGCGACGCAGGGCGTCGCCGAAGGCCCGCATCTTGAACACCGAAAGCAGCTGCCGGTAGCCGAGGTTCTCGAGGAGCGCGAAGGTGAACAGCTTCACCAGATCGGTCCAGGCCGGATAACGCCGGAACGAGATCTCCTCCAGGAGCACCGCCGCGACGGACAGGGTCATCCCGTAGAGGATCGCGACGGCGAGGAACAACACGAAGAACTCGGCGTCGAGGATGCCCAGCGCGAGGGCCGCGACGAGGGCGATGTAACCCAGGACTTCGACGAGCGGGCCGAGCAGCTCGAAGATCAGGAAGTACGGAAGCCCCAGGAGCCCCACCGACCCGTAGCGCGGGTTGAAGATCATGTCGCGGTGCAGCCAGAACGTCTGCATCAGGCCCCGGTGCCAGCGGTTGCGCTGACGCGCGAGCACGGTCAGGGTGCGCGGCGCCTCGGTCCAGCAGACGGGGTCCGGCACGAAGACGACGCGGTAAGGGCGCTTCTTGCGCCGCATGTGCTTGTGCAGGCGGACGACGAGCTCGAGGTCCTCGGTGTCCGTGTCGTTGCTGTAGCCGCCGACCTCGACGACCTCCTGTTTCTTGTACACGCCGAACGCGCCGGAGATGATCATCAGCGACCGGAGCACGCTCCATCCGACGCGACCGGAGAGGAAGGCGCGCAGGTACTCGACGACCTGGAGGATCGGCAGCGGTTCGTCCGGGAGCTCCACCCGGACGACCCGCCCGTCCTTGACCTCGCAGCCGTTCACGATGCGCACGATCCCGCCGACCGCGACCGTCTCCTGAGGACGCTCCATGAACGGCTTCACCACGCGCAGGAGCGCGTTGTCCTCGATGATCGAGTCGGCGTCGATCGAGCAGAACAGCGGGTAGCGGGCGAGGTTGATCCCGGCGTTGAGCGCGTCGGGCTTGCCGCCCTTGTCCTTGTCCACGACGCTCAGGTTCGCGTGCACGAGCGACCCGTAGATCGCGTGGACCGCCTTCGTCGGGATCTGGCGCTTGTACACGCGGTCCATCCGCCGCAGGTCGAACGCCTCGGAGAGCTTCGCGAGCGTCCCGTCGGTGGACCCGTCGTTGACGACCACGATCTCGAACTCGCCGTAGTTGACCATGAGGAGCGAGCGGACGGTCTCGACGATCGTCTTCTCCTCGTTGTGCGCGGGAACGATCACGGTCACCGGCCACGTCATGTCGGACTGCATGATCTGGCGGTAGTCCGAGAAGAACGTCCGCCTCACGAAGCGCCACACCTCGACGAGCGAGACGAGGAACAGCAGCAGGTAGGTCGAGTTCAGCGCGACGAAGTAGATCGCGACGAACACGTTGAACCCGCGGACGAGGTCCTGCAGCAGGCCGAGCGAGGCGTCGACGGCATTCACGCCACCCTCCCCGGCTCGAGCGCACCCGCGGGGAGCATCGCCTTCAGCGCCGCCCGCACCCTCGCGTCGGCGTGGTGGAGCGCCAGCTCGCGCAGACGCCCGATCTGGCCCGCGCGAACGAACTTGCCGACGTAAACCGCCGCGGCGTCCCGCCGGGCGGCATCGGCGTCGGCGAGGCCCTCCACGATCGCGTCCAGCCTTCCGGATTCCTGGAGCTGGATCACCGCCTGGTGCCGCGCGAAGACGTCGGCGTCGTCGAGCATGCGCTCGAGCGCCTCCACCCCGCGGTCCCCGAGCCTGCGCAGCGCGTCGCCGGCGTTCGCCCGGACCCACCACTCGCGGTCCCGCAGGGAGTCGCACAGCGCCGACGCCGCGTCCGCGTGACGAAGCCGTCCGATCGCCTTCGCCGCCATCGCCCGGACCGGCCACTCGGGATCGCGCAGGAGCGCCGCGAGGCTTCTCCCCGCGGCGGGATCGCCGATCTCCCCGATCGCGTGCGCCGCGCGGGCGCGCACGTCGCGCTCGGGGTCGCGCAGCCGCTGCACGAGCCACGGGACCGAATCCGGCGACTTGATCCGGCCCACGACGTCGAGGGCCGCGAGCTTCGCCGCCACGGGGAGCCCCGGGAACGCGTGCGCGAGCTCCGCCGTGACGGTCGGCCCCATCGACGCGAGAATGTCCGCGACGCGGATGGTCGACCAGCGGCTCGCGTCGGCGAGGGCGTGCACGAGCGGCGAGACCGCGGCGTGTCCTCCCACCGCCCCGAGCGCCTTCGCGGCGCGAAGCCGCACTTCCGCCACGTCGTCGCGCAGCAGGCGCGGGAGCTCCGGGGCCGCCCGCCTCGCGACCGCGAGGCCGAGCTTCTCGGCGCAGTCGGCACGTTTCCACCAGCGTCGGCTCGAAAGTCCCGCGAGCCAGCGGTCGACGTACCCGAGGTGGTCGAGGGCCTCGCCGAGCCGGTCCCGCTCGATGCCGCGCACCCGCTGGATGAAGTCGATCAGCGTCTCGGCGACGACGCGCCGGTCGCGCAGGCGCAGGCGCCCGCCCAGCGCCGGCAGCAGCGCCGCGTCCTTGCCGTGCGCGTAGGCCAGAACCGCGGGCTCGAGCTCCCGCCGCCGCGCCCGCCTCCACGCCTCGCGCAGCTCCCGCTGGATCTTGTTGACGACGATGAGCAGCGTGAACCCGGTGACGAGGGACGCCACCGCCGCGATCGCCCAGAGGACGAGGACGAGCGTCACCGGCTGCGCGCCTCCAGCTGCTTGCGGACGCGGGCGACCAGCTCGCGGGCGTTGAACGGCTTCACCACGTAGTCGTCGGCCCCGTGCTCGAGGCCGTAGACGATGTCCTCCTCGCGGTCCTTCATCGACATCACGAGGATCGGCACGCGGTCGAGCTCCGGACGCGCGCGCAGGTCGCGCAGCACCTCGAAGCCGTCGCGGTAGGGCATCACGAGATCGGTGAGGATGAGGTCGGGGCTCGCGTGGAGGGCGAGCTCGTGCAGCCGCTCGCCGTCGTTCGCCTCGAGGACCTCGTACCCTTTCTCGCGCAGCAGGCTCGCCACGAACCGCAGCGTGAGCGGATCGTCTTCCGCCACGAGGATCTTCTCGCCGGCCATCATTCCCCTCCGAACGTGAAGCGCGCCTTCGCGCCGAACTCGCGGTAGCGCCAGTCCTCTCCCCCCTGCGCGGCGTAGCTTCCCGCCCCGGCGTACCCCTCGAGACGTACCCGCGGCGTGACCTGCTTGAACAGGGTCCCGCGCAGCGTTCCGTAGAAGTCGCCGGAAACCTCCCTCGCCCCCTGCGTGAACGACTGGAAGCCCGCCTCCGCATCGAGGCGCCAGAAACGCCCCTCGAGGGCGCCGATCGCGGCGTTCGCGTGGAACTTCGTCGGGTCGAAGTAGCCGTTGTCGAGATCCTCGTCCCAGTCGCGCCAGCGGAAGGCGTACCCGGCCTCCCAGCCGAGCGATCCCGCCTTCGCGCGGTACCGCAGCGTCGCGTCGAGCGACTTGCGGGCGTTGCCGTCCGAAACGTCCCAGAACGCCGGGGTCGCGTCCACGCGCCAACGCTCGGCGAACGTGCCGTAGAACGCGGCCGTGAAGGTGTCGAGGACGATCTCGTTCTCGAGGATCTCCGGCGAGTATCGGAACGGCACGTGCTCCCAGCCGACCCGCCCGCCCCACGTGCCGTGGATCGGGAACGACCACGCGAGGCCGCCGGTTCCGACGGTCGTGGTATCGCCGCCGGGAGTGTCGAGCCGGTCGGCCCCCGCGCGCGCCTCGAGGCGATGCCCCTCCGCGGGGATCCACCCGAGCACGGCCCAGATGGCGTCCCACGCCCCGTCGCCGGACGGATCGCTCGTGTCCCAGCGCCCGATCCCGGCCCGCAGGTCGAGGCGGGCCGGAAGTCCCAGCCCTCCCTCGACGCGGAAGGCGTTCAGCGCGACGTCGTCGGAATCGTCGATGCGGTCGTAGCCGACCTCGACCCAGGGCGCGCGCGCGCGGCGGTCGGCGGCGTCGAGCTCGGCGAGGCCGCGCTTCGCGTCCTCGGAAGCCGGGTTCGCGGCGAGCGCCTTCTCGTAGGCGGGACGGGCGCGCCGGGAGTCCCCCGTCCAGGCGTAGGTCTGCGCCACGCCGAGCAGGGCCTCCGCGTCCTGCGGGTTTCCGGCGAGGACGCGCTCGTACTCCGCGCGCGCCTGCGCCTGCTTCCCGCCCCACGAGTAGCAACGCGCGAGCCCGAGCCTCGCCTCGCGGTTCGACGGCTCCTTGTCGAGAAGCGTGCGGAACGCCGCCGCCCCCTCGTCGTAGCGACCGGCCCACGAGAGGACCTTCGCGCGCTCGAGGGCGGCCCGACCGTGGTCGGGCTGAAGGGCGAGGAGGCGGTCGTAGAGCGCGATCGCCCCGTCGAAGTCCTTCTTCCACGAGCGCTCCTGCGCTTCGCGGAAGAGCTCCTCCGGCAGCGGGTCCGCCGCGAGCGCGGACGCCGCGAGCACCAGGACGACCGCCCACCCCTCAGCGCGCATCGACCGTCTCCATCGCTTCGCGGAGCGCCTCGATCCCGGCCTTGGGCTCGGT
>DASVAW010000026.1 GCA_036376135.1 Candidatus Polarisedimenticolaceae bacterium
GGAACGCTTCCAGCTGGCAAGCACACTCCGCCGAACAGCATCACGCCCACGTGCATCCAACTGGCGCTTTGGAACGCAACCGCCGACCAGCCAATCGAGCTCCCGATCATGTGCGTGGTTGACGACGGCCCGACACCCGTCGGCCAGACCGATCCCCCCGTCTTCATCCCCCTCCCCGTCGCCCTCGACGGGGCGCCCGCCCCAACCCCGCCACCCCCCTCCTCCGCCCGCCGTCCCCCTTTCCCCCCTACGAGCACTTCCCCGGGACGGCGGGCGGGGAGTCTTTTCCGTGCCGGGGCCCGGCGCTGACCGCCTGAAGTTCGCCGCAACTTTTCCTGCGCGGGGCGCGTTCATACTGCGCCCATGGACGCGCGCGTTTTCGAGCGGGTGGCGAGAGAGCACAAGGACCGCGTCTACGGACACGCGGTCTGGCTCCTTCGCGACCGCGAGGAGGCGCGCGACGTGGCGCAGGAGGTTCTGGTGCGGCTCTGGAAAAACCTCGACCGCGTGCCGGAAGAGGCGGCGAAGGGCTGGTTGATGGCGACGACCCATCGCCTGTGCATCGACCGCCATCGCCGCCGTGCGGCACGCCCCGAGCTTCCCGAGAACCCCGACCTCCCGATCGACGACCACACCCCCACCCCCGACCCCGGCCCCGACCGCCTGGCGCTGAGCGGGGGGATCGGCGACGCCATCGGCCGCGCGCTCGGAGCGCTCGTTCCGCGGGACCGCGCGGTCGTCCTGATGCGCGAGGTCGAGGGGATGGCCTACGACGAGATCGCCTCCGCCCTGGAGATCCCGATCGGAACCGTCAAGGCGTCGCTCCACCGCTCGCGCGAGCGGTTGCGCGAACGCCTCGTGCGCGAAGGAGTCCGGCCATGAGCGCCTGTGCGCGGTTCCTCGAGAAGCTGCACGCCCGGCTCGACGGCGAGCCGGAAGCGGCACAGGATCGCGAGCTCGAGTTGCACCTCGAATCGTGCGAGCGCTGCCGCGAAACCGCGGCCTCGCTCCGGTCCGCCCACGAGGCGCTGCGCGGCCTCGCCTTCGAGCCGATGCCCGAGGAGGATTTCCAGGCGGTGCTCGATCGGACCGTCCGGTCCGCATCGAGCCGCGAGGTCGTCCCCTTCCGCCCGCGGCGCGCGCGGCTGCTCGCGGGGCTCGGTCTCGCGGCGGCGGCGATCGCCGCGGCGGTGATCGTGCCGGTGCTCGTGTCCCGTTCGACCCCCTCCACGCCCTCCCCCCAGGAGATCGCCCGGGCCCGCGAGGACGCGATTCGCGCCCTCGCGATCGCCGGGCGGGCCCTCAAACGCGCCGAGACGGCCGGCAACGCCGTCGTGACCGGCGAGGTCTCCCCCGCCCTGCGCCGCGTTCCGCTGCGCTGGGACCGCCTCGCCGAGGAATCCAGGAGAACCCGCTCATGAAACGCACCCTCTTCGCCCTCGTTCTCGCGGCCGCATGCGGCGCCGCCTTCGCGCAGGACGCCGAGGTCCGCAGGCACCCCGCCTTCGTCGACGGTTCGGCGTTCGTCGATCTCGCCGGCGAGAACGGCGAGCTCGTCGAGGTCAGCATCGGCCCGGCGCTTCTCAACGCGATCGTCAGCGGCGACGGGAAGCAGGGAGCCGGGGAGCTGAGCGCGCTGTCCGGCCTCAAGGGGATCTACGCCTACGTCGTCGGCCTCGAGAACGACCCCGTGCGGACGGAGAAGGCCCGCAAGCTCGCCGCCGACATCGAGGCGAAGCTCGTCCGCGAGGGCTGGGAGCGCGTCGTGCGGGTGCGCGACAAGGGCGAGCGCGTCAACGTCTTCACGAAGCCCGGGCGCGCCGGCGAGAGGAAGGTCGACGGGCTCGTCGTCCTCGTCTTCGAAGACGGCGGCGAGGGCGAGGGGAGCGAGGTGGTCTTCTGCAACCTCGTCGGGACGATCGACCTGGCCAAGCTCGGCGCGATCTCGGAGTCGATGAACGTGCCGGGGCTCGACCAGATTCCCGGGGACTCCAAGTGATGCGCCGGGCCGTCCTCGGGCTGATCGCGGCGTCCTTGCTCTCGACCGCGCCCGCCTGCGTCTTCTACCGCGGCCCACAGGGCGTCGAGGACGCGCTCGAGGCCCAGATGGGGGTCGAGCTCGATCGGGAGTTCGGCATCCGGCTCGGGTTCGTCTCGACCAAGATCGCGAGCGGGATCGCGAGGGCGGTCGACGACGAGGACGCGCTCGGCGAGCTTCATCTCTCGAGCGTCGGCGTGGCGACGTTCACGATGGAGGGAACCCCCGAGAACCCGCCGGTCCTCGACCCGAAGCGTCTGGGGCTCCGCGGCTTCGAGACGGTGCTGCGGGCGAAGGACGACGGCGACGACGTGTTGCTCGCCGTCCGCTCCAGGAAGGGATCGGTGCGGGAGGCCGTGCTCGTCGTGTGCGACGGCGAGGAGGTCGTGATCACCCGATTCAAGGGGGATCTCGACGCGCTCGTCCGGGCGGCGGCGGCGAAGCAGTCCCGCCTCTCGAAAGTCGAGGTCGAAGTCGAGCCGGAGGCGGCAGGCGGGAACGGCGCCGTGGACTAGCGGGGTTCCGTGGCGGCGGAAGGGGTCCCCACGATCCACTCCACCCGCCGCACCGCGGAGCGCAGCACGAAGATCCGCTCGTTGTTGGTGTTCGGGTCGGCGGGGGTCATGAAGAACCCCGGCTTGTCCGGCGCGAAGGCGCTCGTGATTCCCGCGATCGCCTCGCCGTCGGTGAAGTGGACGATGAGGCGCCGCCCCTGCCCCGACGCCTCGTCGAAGTCGACGCGGTCCTTCCGTTTCGGGTCCCCCTCGTAGTCCTTCACGAAGAACAACGCCTTCAGCGCGCCCACCGGGACCTTCATGGGCGCCGCACCGGGCTCCGAGGGCTGGATGTGGAACAGGGCCCGGCCCGGCGCGAAGTCCTGGATCGTCCCCTTGACGACGCGTCCGTCGGCGAAACGCGCAACCACACGACATCCGACCTCGGGACCCTGCGCCATGGCGACCTCCGCCGTTCGGACCTGGCGGGAACTTAGGTGCCCCATGCCACGGCGGCAACCCGGCCCTTGCTACCCTGCGGGGCCCATGCCGGGACCCGCCTCCCTCCTCGCTCACCACCTCTACGACCTCGCGATCTGCGAGCACCGCGTCGCGCTCGACACCCGCCTGGATCGATCGCTCCGCACCCCTCCCGACGAGGCGGCCCTGCACCTGTTCGAGCGCGGGCTCGCGCTCGAGGCGGAGGTGGGCCGGGCGCTCGGCTGGCCGGAAATCACCGTGGAGGAGGGGGACTGGAGGGGCGCCGCCGATCGGACGACCGCACGCATGCGCGACGGTGCGCCGGGGATCCTGCAAGGGGTGCTCCTGGGGGACCGGCGGCTCGCCCGCCCCGATCTCCTCGAGCGCGTCGAGGGAGAAAGCGCCCTCGGCGGCTGGCACTACGTCCCCGGGGACGTGAAGTCCGCCTTCGAGGCGCGCACCGACGCGGTCCTCCAGATCGGATTCGCCGCGCGCCTGCTCGAGGCCGTACAGGGGAGGCGACCCGCGCATGGGTTCGTGATCCTCGGCGACGGCAGCCGCGAGACCTTCGCACTCGACGACGTCGGCGCCTCGATCGACGCGGCGATCGCCCGCGCCGAGGCGGTCGCCTCCGGCAAGGCCGCCACCGCGCCCTCCTTCTCGGCGGCGTGCGCGCGGTGCCGCTGGCGATCGACGTGCCTTCCCGAGCTCGAGTCGGCGCGCGACGCGTCGTTCGTCCACGGGCTCACGCGGGCGATGCGCTCCGCCCTCGCCCGCCACGGGGTCGCGACGGTGGACGACCTGGCCGCGTGCGATCCCGGCGCGCTCCGGCGCGCGGGGGCTCCCCCCGACGGCCTCGAGCGGCTCCAGCGGCAGGCGCAGGCTCTCCTGCGCGGCGCGGCCTCGGGAACGCGGCCGGTGCGCATCCCCGACGGGGCGGCCCCCGATCGGTTCCTGCGGATCGAGGTCGACCCGCTCGAGGGACGGGAGCCGTTCCTGTTCGCGTGGGGGACGGCGGACCGAGCGGATGCCGCCGTGGCCCTCGACGACCCCGCGCGCCTCCGGGCCTTCGCCCGCCTCGCGCACGACCTCGAGGGGTCCCCCGCGGCGCCGGTCTTCACCTTCGGCGTCGAGACCGCGCGCGCGCTCGGCCGCCTCGCCGACCGCGCCGCGTGGCCCCCCGCCCGGATCGGCGACCTCGAGGGGCGCGTGGTCAACCTCGCCCCCCTCGTGCGGCGCCGCGCGGCGCTCCCGGTCTTCCACTACCGATTCGACGAGGTCGCGGCGTTCGTCGAGCGGCGTCCCCGGCCCGCCCTCGACGCCCCCGAGGACGCCCTCTTCGTGACGCTCGCGGCGGAGCGCGAGCGGGCGGTTCCGGCGCTCGAGGAGGCGGGGCGCCGGTCGGTTGCGTCGCTCGTCGCCATCCGGCGCTGGCTCGGAGGCGCGTCGTGAACGGGCTGTGGGCCCGGCTCGAGCGACTGCTCCACCGCGAGACCCACGCGGCGCGCCTCCAGCATCGCGACCTGATGGCGCAGCCGGTGGAGGACCGCGTCGAGCGCGGGGACAGCCTCGCCGGGCTGACGTTTCTCGGCGAGAGCGAGGCGGGTCTCCGCCTGCGTTGTGCGGAAAACCTCGCGAAGTTCCGTTCCGGCGATCCGCTGCGTCTGTCGAACGGAGACGACGATCCCGGGATCGCCGTGACGTACCACGCCTTCGACGACGCGACGGGGACGGTGACCGTCGAGCGGGATCCCTGGAAGCAGGGCGGGCGCTTCGACCCCTCGCGGCCGCTCCAGCTCGATCCCGTCGACGGCTCCCTCAACGCCCTCGCGCTGGAGGCGATCGAGCTGCTGCTCGCGCGGAGGACCGCGGAAGCCGAAGCGGCACGGGCGGTCCTCGAGCGGCGCGCGGAGGTGCGCGACGGCCGACCCGTGGAGCTGATCCAGGGACCGCCCGGCTCCGGAAAGACCCATCGCCTCGCGCATGCGGTCGCGGCGATGGCGCGCGGGGGGGAGCGCGTCCTGGTCACCGCGCACACGCATCGCGCGGTCAATCAGGCGCTGCGTCGCCTCGCGGAGGTCGCCCCGGACGTCGAGGTCGTGAAGGCAGGGAAGCCGGCCGGCGCCGACGACCTGCGGCGAACCCGCGTGATCCAGGCCCCTTCGATGCGACGCCTCCCGCGGGGCGACGGGCGGCCGCGGGTCGTCGGGACCACCGTGTTCGGCCTCAAGGCGGCGTGGGATCTTCCGCCGTTCGACCGCGTCGTCTTCGACGAAGCGGCTCAGATCCCCCTCGCCTACGCCCCCTGCGCGATGTTGTGCGGCGGGAGGTTCCTGCTCGTCGGCGACCACCGCCAGCTCGGGCCCATCGTCGTGGGGGACCACGACGAGCCGCTCGCGCAGCGCTCGCTCTTCGAGCATCTCGCCGAGACGTACGAGCCCGAGCTGTTACGGACCACGTGGCGGATGAACGCCGGGATCAACGACTTCCCGAGCCGGGCCTTCTACGGCGGCCTCCTGCGGCCGTCCCCCGAGGCGGCCGCGCGCCGGTTCCCCGCGGTCCCCGGCGGGCCCTTCGACGCCTGTTTCGACCCGGAGGCGCCCGCCGTCCTCGCGCTCGTGGACCACGAGGGGTTCCGCACCCGCTGCGAGCGCGAGGCGCGCGCGGTCGCCGACCTCGCCGCCGACCTGCTGGTGCGACAGGGGCTCGCCGCGACCGACGTCGCAATCGTCTCTCCCTATCGTGCGCAGCTCCGGATGATCCGCACGCTGCTGCGCCGCCTCGTCCCCTCCCCGAAACCGCTCCCGGTGATCGACACCGTCGAGCGCATCCAGGGTCAGGAGCGCGAGGCGGTGATCGTCTCGTTGTGCGCCTCGGATCCCGAGTGGCTCGCGAGCGACCAGGCGCACTTCTTCTTTTCGCCGAACCGCCTGAACGTGACGCTCACCCGCGCCAGGACGAAGCTCGTCGTCGTCGCGAGCCCGAGGGTCTTCGACGCCTTCCCGCACCGTCTCGAGACGCTCGTGGACGCCGACCGGTTCCGTCGGATGAAGGCGGCGCTGCCGACCGTCGTCATTGGGGACCGGTAAATAGGGACAGTCCCTATTTACCGGTGACCGTCGCCGACGGCGGCCTCGTCGAGCAGGCGCAGGCCTTCCATCACGAGGAACATCGGATCGGCGTCGAGGGTCGCCTTGCGGGTGCGCACCCCGTGCTCGATCGTGAAGTCCCCCCGCTGCCAGCGGAGCATCGCGAAGAAGGCCGCTTCACCCTCGAGGTCGCCGGTCTTCGCGTGGCGCGCGGCGCCCCCCTCGAACCAGAGCTTTCCGGTGTGTTTCTCCGCGTGGAGGGTCACGACCGCGGTCTTCATCCCGATGTGGAGGATCTGGACGATGTCGGGGAGACCGAGA
The DNA here is from genome assembly GCA_036376135.1 of Candidatus Polarisedimenticolaceae bacterium. Lineage (NCBI taxonomy): Bacteria > Pseudomonadati > Acidobacteriota > Candidatus Polarisedimenticolia > Candidatus Polarisedimenticolales > Candidatus Polarisedimenticolaceae > Candidatus Polarisedimenticolaceae bacterium. The sequence continues at coordinate 6,423 of DASVAW010000026.1, forward strand.
TTCTCCAGGCGCCCGGAGATCCCACGCTTCGCGCCGGCCCCGGCGCCGTCGCGTCGCGCCGACTCGCGCACGAGGACGTTCTCCAGCCGCGCGACCGCCTCGTCGAGGTCGACCTCCCTGGGAATGAAGTCGTCCACCCCGACGCGCAGCGCGCGGATCTTCTGGGTGCGCTCGGCCGCCGGCGCGAGGCAGACGAACGGGACCGATCGGAGGATCTCGTCGCGGCGCATCTCCTCGAGCAGCCGGAAGGGCCCGTCGTCGTCGTGCCCGAGCGCCGCGGCGACGAGGTCGAAAGGCCCCGC
>DASVAW010000027.1 GCA_036376135.1 Candidatus Polarisedimenticolaceae bacterium
GATCGGGTCGCCGTTGACGAGCAGGTCCATCTTCACCAGGCGGTCGGGCTTGTAGCCGGCGAGGTGGTAGTCGAGCGAGGCGTAGCCGCGGGAGATCGACTTCAGCTTGTCGAAGAAGTCGAGGACGATCTCGTTGAGCGGCAGGTCGTATTCCAGGAGCACGCGCGTCTTCGAGAGGTACGACAGCTTCTTCTGCACGCCGCGCCGCTCGTCGCACAGCTTGAGGATGTTCCCGATGTACTCCGGCGGCGTGATGATGATCGCCGTGATGATCGGCTCCTCGATCGTCTCGATGTTGCCGGTCGGCGGGAGCTTCGCGGGGCTGTGGACCTCGAAGGTCTCGCCCTTGGTCGTCGTCACCCGGTAGGAGACGCCGGGCGCGGTCGTGACGAGGTCGAGGTTGAACTCGCGCTCGAGGCGCTCCTGCACGATCTCCATGTGCAGAAGGCCCAGGAACCCGCAGCGGAATCCGAAGCCCAGCGCCCCCGACGACTCCGGCTCGTAGGAGAAGGACGAGTCGTTGAGGCGCAGCTTCTCCATCGCGTCGCGGAGGTCCTCGTATTGCGCGGAGTCCGTCGGGTAGAGCCCCGCGAAGACCATCGGCTTGACCTCGCGGAAGCCCGGGAACGGGGTCGCCGTCGGATTGCGCGCGTCGGTGACGGTGTCGCCGATCTGGCAGTCGCTGATCTTCTTGATGTTCGGGACGAGGAAACCCACCTCGCCCACCGACAGCGAGGTGCGCGGCTCGGCCTTCGGCGAGAAGACCCCCATGTCCTCGATGTCGTAGGTCCCGCCGGTGGCCATGAGCTTGATCCGCATCCCCTTGGTGAACTCGCCGTCGACCACGCGCACGAGGACGACGACGCCGCGGTAGGCGTCGTACCAGGAGTCGAAGATCAGGGCCTTGGGCGGGGCGTCGAAGTCCCCCTTCGGGGCCGGCACGAGCTCGACGATCGCCTCGAGGATCTCGTCGATGCCGATCCCTTCCTTCGCCGACGCGGGGATCGCGTGCGCGGCGTCGATCCCGATGATGTGCTCGATCTGCTCTTTGGTGCGCTCGATGTCGGCGCCCGGGAGGTCGATCTTGTTGAGGACGGGGATGACCTCGAGCTCGTTTTCGACCGCGAGGTAGGTGTTCGCGAGCGTCTGCGCCTCGACCCCCTGGCTCGCGTCGACGATGAGCAGCGCCCCTTCGCACGCGGCGAGCGAGCGCGAGACCTCGTAGTTGAAGTCGACGTGCCCGGGCGTGTCGATGAGGTTGAGGATGTATTCGTTCCCGTCCTTCGCCTTGTAGGGAATCGTGACCGAGTGGGCCTTGATCGTGATCCCGCGCTCGCGCTCGAGGTCCATCGCGTCGAGCATCTGCTCGGACATGTCGCGCTCGGCGACGGCCCCCGTGCGCTGGAGCAGGCGGTCCGAGAGGGTCGTCTTCCCGTGGTCGATGTGCGCGATGATCGAGAAGTTGCGGATGCGCTCGGACTTCATGGGCGGGAAGACCCTTTCCTTTCAACGGGTTCGGGAACGACGCAGTATAGCAACCCGCCCCCCGGTGGTACCGTAACGGCCGGAGGTTCGCATGAAGCGGATGAAGATCCTCGCGGCGGCGGCCGCGCTCCTGGGCCTGGCCGTCACGCCGGTCGCGGCCCAGACGGCCGAGGAAATCGTCGGGAAGTACCACGACGCGATGGGCGGGGTCGCCAAGGTGAAAAGCCTCGAGACCGTGCGCATGACGGGGAAGACCGTCGTCGGCGGCGGCCAGGAGGCCGGCTTCATCCTCGAACGGAAGCGGCCGAGCGCCGTCCGCAGCGAGATCGAGTTCATGGGGACGGTGAACGTCCAGGCCTTCGACGGGGAGAGCGCCTGGCAATACATGCCGGTGATGGGGATGACCGAGCCCGAGGCCTTCCCCCCCGAGGACTCCAAGGAAGCCAAGGAACAGGCCGACTTCGACGGGCCCCTGGTGGACTGGAAGGAGAAGGGCGTCAAGCTCGAGTACCTCGGCAAGGAGGCGTACGACGGCAAGGACTGCCACAAGCTCCGGATCACGGAGAAGGACGGCTCCTCCCGGATCTACTTCCTCGACGTCGCGACGAACCTCCTCGTGCGCGAGACCGCCAAGGCCCCGGCCGACGGCGGGGAGCGGGACGTCGAGGTCCTCTACCGCGACTGGCGCGACGTCGGCGGGTTCAAGTTCCCGTTCGAGCTGGAGTCGCGCGTGGTGGACGGACCGCCCGGGCAGCTGCTGAAGTTCGAGAAGATCGAGCCGAACGTCCCGCTCGACGCGGCGCGCTTCAAGATGCCGCCGAAGCCCGCGCCGGTTCCGGAGGAGAAATAGGGACGGTCACCGTATTTCGACAAATGGGGACAGCAACCTATTTCGCTGATCCCTGGAAACAGGAAGGGGTCGGGATCCCTGGTGC
>DASVAW010000028.1 GCA_036376135.1 Candidatus Polarisedimenticolaceae bacterium
TGACTTTCCTCCCCGGGGACGACACGCTCGCCCCCGCCTGGGGGGACCAGAACTCCCCCGACCTCGCGCGAGGAGGCTCCCTCTCGCTCGCGGTCTGGTCGGACGCGCGCGCCCACGAGGGGCAGAACGACGTCTACGGCATGAGGCTCGACGCCGGGGGCGCCCCGATCGGCGCCTCGTTCGCGATCAACCAGGACGACGGATCGCAGACCGGCCCGCTCGTCGCATGGAACGGTCAGAACTGGCTCGTCGCGTTCCTGAGCGACGGGAAGCTCTCGGCGGTCCGCGTCGCTCCCGACGGCACCGTTCTCGACGCCACCCCGGTCGTCGTCGCGACGCCGGGGGCGGACGCCGCCTTCCGCCTCGCCGGCGACGGCGTCGGGTGGGCGGTGTTGTGGGCGGGACGCAGCGCGGGAAGCGCCGACCTGCGCGGCGCTCGGATCGGCGCCGACGGCGCCGTCCTCGATCCCGGAGGCGTCCAGATCCTCCCGGAGACCTGGTACGTCCGCAACCTCGACTCCCTCGCCTTCTCGAACGACCGCTACTTCGCGGTCTGGGCCGACGACGCCGGGATCGTGGGGCTGCGCCTGACGCGCACGCTCCAGAAGATGGACGCGGGGCCGATCACGATCGCCGGGGGGGCGTATTTCGAGACCGCGCCGGAGATCGCGGGGAACGGCGCCGAGTTCTACCTCGTCTGGACCGAGACGGACAACAGCTACTGGGTGAACCAGATCAAAGGAAGCCGGGTCAACCTTTCGGGAGTCGCCGCGACCCCCGCCGGAGTGCCGATCAACGAGAACCTCTCGGGCGGCGAAGGGGCCGACGTCGCGTGGGACGGGACGCGCTGGGTCGCGGCGTGGACCGGCGCCGGCGCGTTCGCGAACCGGATCTCGGCGAGCGGGAGCGTGCTCGACGGCACGGGGGTGCAGCTCGCGTCCTCGAGCGCGTTCTACGACGCCCGCGAGGCTGTGGTCGCGGGGGCCCCCGGGGGCGGCGCGAAGGTCCTCTGGAAGGACTACCGGAACCACCTCGAGAACGACATCTGGGGGGCCACGCAGGGCGCCGCGGGCGCGGCCGGTGCCGACGCGGTCGTCTCGTTGAGCGCGCCCTCGCAGCAGAGCCCGCGGGTCGTGTGGAACGGGAACGGGTACGCGGTCGTCTACCTGAGCGCCACCTCCGCGGGGGGGCGGGTGCTCGTGCAGCGCCTCGACGCGGCGGGGGCGGCGGTCGATCCGGCGCCGGTCGAGGTCGCCTCCGGCCCCGACGTCGTCGAGCCGGGGATCGCGTGGAGCGGGCAGCGATACCTCGTCACCTGGAAGACGCGGGCGAACGTGCGCGTGAAGGCGCGCCGGCTCGACCCCGACCTCACGTTCCAGGACGTCTCCCCGATCGACGTCATGGCCGGCGACGGTCCGGCGGTCGCGGCGCTCGGCGACGTCTTCCTCGTCGCGGTGCAGAACTCTCCGACCTACTGGCAGTGGCGGGACACCTACGCGCAACGCATCGACGGGGCGACGGGGACGAAGCTCGGCGGGCTGATCGGCATCTCCGGCGGATTCGCGTGGGCGGGAACGGTCGGGACGGTGGGCGATCGCTGGCTGCTGGCGTGGGAGGCGCACTACTCGCACAACGAGTCGCCGTTCACGCTCACCTACGCCTGGGTCTCCGCGGACGGCGCGCCCAGCCCGTCGTACGGCCTCGTCCTCGGGTCCGGATTCGGCACGGCGGGGGTCGAGATCGCCGGCCACGCCGAGCTCGGAGCGCTCGTCTACTCGATGAACCAGGAGATCCACCTGCTGCGCGTGCGCGCCGACGGCACGTTGCCCGACGGCCCCTCCGGCTTGCTCGTGACGGGTGACGCGCCGCGGAACCAGTCCGCGCCCGGCGCCGCCTGGAACGGCGCGGAGTTCGTGACCGCGTTCCAGGACGACCGCGCGGGCACGCCGTTCGTCCCGTATCCGCGCAGCGACATCTACGCTTCGCGCATCACCGCGGCGGGGGCGGTGCTCGACGGCGTCGGCGGCTTCCCGGTCGAGACGACCGCGGTCTCCGAGTGGCAACCGGCGGTGGCGGGCTCGGGGGGGACGACGCTCGTGGTCGCCGCGCACCTGCGGGGTGCGGGGTACGGCTCGCATCGGATCGGCGTGCGCCGGCTGGGTGGGCCGGGAGCGGCGACGAGCCCGGTTTCCGGGCTCGCGTTCGCCGACGCCGCCACGATGCAGTGGAGCGGGCCCGACGCGCCGGTCGTGTACGACGTGCTGCGCGGCGACCTCGGGTCGATGCGCGCGAACGGCTCGGTGGGCGACGCCTCCTGCGTCGACGACGATCTTCCGACGACCTCGCGCGTGGATTCCCAGGACCCTTCGCCTGGCGCGGGGTTCTACTACCTCGTCCGGTCCGATTCGGCGGATGCGCCCCCTGGGACCTACGACGATCCGGGCGGCGCCGGGCTCCACCACAACCGCGACGACGACGTGGGGACGCTGGGGGGAACGGGCTGTCCGTAAGGGGTCCTTGTTATCCTGCGCCCATGCGCGTGCCGTTCGATCGCGACGTCATCCGGAAGATCATCGCCGCCCAGCCGTTCGACGTCCGCCAGGCGTCGATCCGCGAGATGAACCGCCTCGTCAACGGGATCGAGAAGGAGCTCGACGTCCGGTTCATCCGGATGGAGTTCGGGATTCCGGGGCTCCCCACCCCGGAGATCGCGGTGACGGCCGAGATCGAGGCGCTGCGCGATCGGAAGGTCGGGCACGTCTACGCGCCGTTCGACGGCCTCCCCGAGCTGACGCAGGAAGCCTCGCGCTTCGCGAAGCTCTACATGAACCTCGAGATCCCTCCGGCGTGTTGCGTCCCCACCGTCGGCGCGATGGAAGGGTGTTTCGCGTCGCTGACCCTCGCGAACCGGATGCACGTGGACCGCCACACCCTGCTGTTCCTGCAACCCGGATTCCCCGTGAACCGCCAGCAGGCGCGTTTCCTCGGGATGAAGGTCGACGGGATCGACTTCTACGACCACCGCGGGGAGGCGCTGATCGGGGCGGTCGAACGGCGCCTGGCGAAGGGGGACATCGCCGCGATGTTGTGGTCCTCCCCCAACAACCCGAGCTGGATCGTGCTGAAGGAGCCGGAGCTCGAGGGGCTCGGGCGCCTGTGCGACGCGTACGACGTCCTCGCGATCGAGGACCTCGCCTACTTCGGAATGGACGTGCGGCAGGACTACCTCAATCCGGGCGTCCCGCCGTACCAGCCGACGGTCCTGCGCTACACGCGAAACGGCATCTGCGTCGTCAGCAGCTCGAAGATGTTCAGCTACGCGGGGCAACGGATCGCGATCGCATTTCTGCATCCCGACCTCGCGGAGCGGAAGCTCCCCGACCTCACCGAGCGCCTCGGGACGCCCCTCGTCCGTCACGCGTTCGTGCACGGGATCCAGTACCCGCTGATCGCCTCGGTCCCCGAGGGGCCGCAATACGGGCTGACCGCGCTGCTGCGCGCGGCGAACGCGGGAGACCGGTCGCTGTTCACCCCGGCGTTCGAGTACGCGCGACGGGCGAAGATCGCGAAGGAGATCTTCCTGCGGAACGGTTTCCGCCTCGTCTACGACAACGACCTCGGGGAGCCCCTGGCCGACGGGTTCTACTTCACCCTTTCCCACCCACGCTTCGCCGACGGCGCCGACCTGATCGTCGAACTGCTGCACTACGGGATCAGCGCGATCACCCTCGACACGACGGGGAGCTCCCGCAAGGAAGGGCTGCGCGCCTGCGTCTCCCTGATCGGCGAGGAGCAGTTCGCGACGCTCGAGGAGCGGGTCCGAGCCTTCGCGTAGGAAATGGGGACAGCATCCTATTTCTCCGAAGTTAGGGGCAGTGAAATTAGGGACAGTCCCTCATTTCGCAGCGAAATGAGGGACTGTCCCTAATTTCACTGTCCCTAATTTCACTGCCCCTAATTTCGGAGAAATAGGTTGCTGTCCCCATCTTCAAAGAGACGGGGCCGGGCCCCACGCCGGGCTCCTCGCCAGGACCCGGAGCGGGACCCGAC
>DASVAW010000029.1 GCA_036376135.1 Candidatus Polarisedimenticolaceae bacterium
GCTCGTCGCTGTTCTCGCCGCTCGCCCTCGTGATCCTCGGCGGCCTGATCAGCTCGCTGCTCCTCTCGCGCCTCGTCACCCCGGTGATGTACAGCCTGATCCCGCCGCCGGGCCCCGGCGTAGACTCGCGGGCATGAGCGAGCCGATCCATCCCTACGCGTCGCTGGTCGACCACGGAGGCGGCCTGTATACGCTGGACGGCGCCTGGCGGAAGTCCCCCTTCAAGCGCCGGATGACGGTGATTCGCCGGGAGGACGGCGAGCTCGCGATCCACAGCGCGATCCGCCTCGAGGTCGGCGACTACGCGAGCATCCTCGACCCGCTCGGCCGGGTCGGGCTGATCGTCGTCCCGAGCTCCCTTCACGGCGACGAGGCGCGCTACTACGCGGAACGGTACCCGGAGGCGAAGGTCCTCGTGCCGGAACCGGTGAAGTCGAAATGCGCCCCGAAGCTCCCCCGCGTCGACGGCACGGTCGTCGAGGACTGGCCCGCTTCGTGGAAGGACGCGCTCGTCCCCCTGCAGGTCGAGGGCACGAGGATGGGCGAGGCGATCTTCCTTCACGTCCCCTCGCGGACCCTCGTCGTGACCGACCTCGTCTTCCACTTCACCGACGAGCTCGAGGGATTCACCCGCACGCTCATGACCTGGAACGGCGTGGTGAACCGCCTCGGCCCCTCGCGGATCTTCCGCTGGTTCTTCCTGAAGGACCGGGAGGCGCTGAGGCGCTCCCTGCGGCCGGTGAACGGCTGGGACTTCGAGCGCGTCGTGATGTCGCACGGGACGATCGTGGAGACCGACGGCAAGCAGCGGTTCCTCGACGGATTCGCCTAGACGACCGCGCCGAACAGCCTTCCCACGATCGACGTGCACCCCATCGCCACCGCTCCCCAGAACGCGACGCGAAGCGCCCCGCGGACGACCGGCGCCCCCCCGATGCGCGCCGCGACCCCTCCCAGCGCGAGCAGGAGCAGGAGGGTCAGCCCCACGACGCCGGGGGTCAGCATCCGGAAAGGGAAGAACGCGGCGAGGAGCACCGGCGGAGCGGCCCCGACCGCAAACGACGCCGCGGACGACCAGGCAGCCTGGATCGGACGCGCCCGCGTGATCTCGTGGATGCCGAGCTCTTCGCGCGCGTGCGCCCCGAGCGCATCCTTCGCGGTGAGCTGATCGGCCACCTGACGCGCGAGCTCGAGGGTGAGCCCGCGCTCGACGTAGAACCCCGCGAGCTCCTCCCGCTCGGCTTCCGGCGACGCCGCGAGCTCGCCGCGCTCGCGCCCGAGGTCCGCGTTCTCGGTGTCCGACTGCGAGCTGACCGAGACGTATTCTCCCGCCGCCATCGACAGCGCGCCGGCCGCGAGCCCCGCAATGCCGGCGATGAGGACCGCCTCCCGTGTGGGATCCGCGGCGGCCACGCCGACGATGAGGCTGCTCGTGGAGATCAGGCCGTCGTTGGCCCCGAGGACCGCGGCGCGCAGCCACCCGATCCGACCGCTGCGATGGAGCTCTCCGTGCATGTCCGGCTCCCCGTCACCTTGCGGCGGGTTTGCGCGCGCGGGTCGCGATCGCGACCGGCGCGTAACGGTTGAGCGGCGTCGCCGCGTCGGACCACCCGTCCTCGTACAACCCGACGATCGCGAACCCCGCGTCGGTCTGGCCGCCGATCTGGGTCTCGAGGGAGTGGCCGTACTGGTACGCCGCCCCGGCCTCCTCCCACCGCCGACGCGCCTCCCCCTCGAGGCTCCACGGCTCGGAATAGGGGAGCTTGTACTTGACGACCAGCAGCCCGCTCCGCTCCGCCTGGTCGTGGTCGAAGAGGAAATACATCGGGTTCATGAATCCGGCGAGAAGCTCCCCGCCCGGTCGCAGCACGCGGAACGCCTCGCGCCAAACCGCGACCACGTCGGGGACGAAGACGTTCGAGACCGCGTGGAAGACGAGGTCGAAGCTCGAGTCGGGGAAAACCGACAGGTCGGCCATGTCCCCGCGCACGAAACGCATGTCGAGCCCCTCGCGCTCGACGACCTCGCGGTCGCGCGCGAGCTGCTCCTCGGAGAGGTCGAAGCTCGTGACCTTCGCCCCGGCCGCCGCCAGCACCGGCAGCTGCTGGCCCCCCGCGGAGGCGAGCCCCAGCACTTCCTTTCCCCGGATGTCGCCGAACCACTCCCGCGGAACCGGCCTTCTGGGGGTGAGGACGACGCTCCAGTCCCCTTCCCGTGCCGCGCGAATCACCTCCGGATCGACGGGAATCGACCACGGCCCGCGGCCGGCGGACTCCTTGTTCCAGGCGAGGCGGTTGTGCTCGAGGTGGGTCATGGCCGGCGGGATTGTGCCTCCATCCACCGCGGGACCGTCATGCCTCCCACCGGACCGCGATCTCCTCGAGGCACACCCCGCCGTTCCGGTGCTGGACCCTGGAGGTCTGCCCCAGCCCGTACTTCGGACCGAAGACCCAGTCCGTGTGGACGTGGCCGTTGGCGGGCTCGATCCAGAAGTCCACGATCGCGTTCTCGAAGAGCTCGCCGCGGATCGCGCCGTGGTCGACCGCCTCCCGCGACGCAGGGTCGAGCTCCCGCACGGCACCGTCGAAGATCTCCCAGGCCGAGACGACCGCGGCTTCCTCGAATCGCGCGTCGCGGCGACTCAACGCCGTCACGGCGGTCCTGAGGAACTCCGCGTATTCCGGGCTCGTGGGATCCTCCGGCTCGGGGATCGGGTGGAACGGAGGGAGCACGACGTCCTCGTGTTGCCGGAGGTAGAACTTCGAGCACGGCGGCCCGACCGAAGGGACTCCGTCCTCCGCGGACGCCTCCCGCATCATCGCGAGGATGCGATCGAGCAGGTAGTTGCGAACCTCGAGCGTCAGGAGCGTCATCGCGACGGCCCCGCGAACCCGCAGCGTGCGACTCGAATCACGGCACTCACCCCGAGTAGGCGCCGTGACGTTACGCCCCTGCACGGGCGCCGTCAATCACACACGTCCGACCCGCTCGAGCCTCCGAGCCCACAACATCGCGAGCCCCCCGACGACGAGGGTCGCCGCCGTCCCGGTCCCCACCAACAGTCCCCACGGCGGCCTCGCCTCCCGGCTCGCCACCGGGAGATCGGCGCGCTCCACGGGACGATCGTCCCCGGCGAGGGCGGCGATCGGGACGAGCAGGACGAGGGCGAGGCAGGCGGCTCGGAGCATGGAACGGTAATACGCGCGAGCCGTCCGGAAGTATCCTCGCGCGATGGCCGGAGACTTCGACGTCGCCATCGTGGGTCTGGGCGCCATGGGGAGCGCCGCCGCCTGCCACCTCGCGCGCCGCGGCCGACGCGTCCTCGGCCTCGACCGATTCACCCCGCCCCACGCCCTGGGCTCCTCGCACGGCGAGACCCGGATCATCCGCGAGGCCTACTTCGAGCATCCGCTCTACGTGCCGCTCGTCCAGAGGGCGTACACGCTCTGGACGGAGCTCGAGGAGCTCGCGGAGCGCGAGCTCCTCCGGACGACCGGAGGGGTGATGATCGGTCCTGCCGGCGGGATCCTGGTCGAAGGGGCGCGGCGCAGCGCCGAGGAGCACGGGCTCCGCCACGAGCTCCTCTCCGCCCGCGAGGTGCGGCGACGATTCCCGGCCCTCTCGCCGAGCGAGGCGATGGTGGGGGTGTGGGAGCCGCGCGCGGGGGTCCTCTTCCCCGAGGCCTGCATCGAGGCCCACCTCGAGGTCGCGCGATCTTTCGGCGCGACCCTCGTGTACGGCGAGCCGGTGATCCGCTGGTCCCCCGACGGCCGCGGCGTCCGCGTCGTCACGCCTCAGGGGGACTACGTCGCGGCGCAGTTGCTCCTCACCGCGGGGAGCTGGATGCGCGCGCTCGCCCCGGAGGCCGGGCTGCCGCTCACCGTGACGCGACAGGTCCTCTGCTGGTTCGCGCCCGCCGCGACCCCCGAGCACTTCGCCCCGGCGAGCTGCCCGATCCACCTCTGGGAGGACCTGCCCGGCCGCTTCTTCTACGGCTTCCCCGACTTCGGCACCGGCGTGAAGCTCGCGATCCACCACGAAGGGCGCGCCACCGACCCCGACCACGTGCGCCGCGAGGTCGGGGCCGGCGAAGTCGAAGACCTTCGCCGTCGCTTCCGCCGCTTCATGCCCGCCGCCGACGGCCCGCTCCTGCGGACGGCGGTGTGTCTGTACACGAATACCCCCGACGAGCACTTCTGGATCGACCGGCATCCCGGGCACCCGCAGGTCCTGATCGCGAGCCCCTGCTCGGGGCACGGCTTCAAATTCGCGAGCGCGATCGGCGAGATCCTCGCGGACGAGCTGACCGGGAAGCCGACGTCGTTCGACCTGGAGCCGTTCCGGAGGCGCTGACCTTCGCTACCGCCGCGCCTTCACCCGCTTCGGCTCCCCGCCCACGAGGTGGAGCGCCTCTTCGTAGTCGGCGCCGAACCCGATGCGTGTGATCGCCTTCAGGCGGTACGGCGTCGCGGTCTTGTCCCAGCGCGCCGAGGGGTCGATCTCACGAAGGAACATCCAGCCGTCCTCGATCCCCTCGACGCGCCCGATGAAGCAGACCTCGGGGTCGATCCGCTCGAGGTGGATCGTGAGCATCGGCCCCACCCGCGCCGCCGTCCGGATCATCGCCTCGGGGTCGGCGAGCGAGACCCGCGGCTTGCGCGGCAGACGCTCCCCGCGCCTGCGGAGGGCCGCCTCGACGAATGCGGCGCGAGGGTAGGGCCGGACCTCGCGCAGGTCCTGGACGCGGAAGCACTCGAAGCCGTCGAACCAGACCCGGTCATTCACGACGGCGACCAGGGCGAACTCCGGCCCCACGTCGAGCACGTACCCCATCACCTCGGTCTTCTCGAACCGCGTGTGGAAGCGGATCAGTCGCTGGGCGCGGCGGGCATCCAGGAGGCGCTTGCGGGTCGAGGCGATCGACATCGTGGGATCTCCGTGCGTCGCGCCACTCTACCGCGAGAGGCGGTCGGCGGAGCCCTATACCTTCTCCAACCCCCGCCGCGGCTCGGCGATCAGCTCTTCGTGGATCAGGTGCAACTGCCTCAGGTTCGGCTGCGTCGGATCCTGACGGACGTGGGCGCGTTCGAGTCCCCCCTCCCGTTACTCATACCCCTCCCGAGGATCTTCACTCGTCTGGATGAGGATCTCCTCGGGAAGGACGTTCACGTGGAGGTTCACGAACGCCTTCAGGTCGAACCTCGCCTCGGCCGTACGCCCCGACAATCGGTCCAGGACCTCGATGCGATAACGACGGCTCGGGAGGGTCGTCCAGCGCTGGACCGCGACCGCGGGGGAGGCGGACACCGGCTCGACACGCTCGTCGAAGAGGATCCGCTCGTTGAGCGTGATCAGCAGCCGCACCGCATTCGGCCCGGGATTCCAGATCACGAGGTGGACGTTGTTCGCACCGGGTTGCGTGGCGATCGCCAGCTTCCCGGGCCCCGGGCCGCAGGCGGACGACAGCCCGGCAACGAGGAGCACGATGCTGACCGCCACCTTCCGCCGCTTGAGGATCACGAGCGCGATCCCGCCGAGGATCGCGACCGAAGCGAGGATCAGCCTCAACGTCAGCGCCTCCCCGAGGAAGACGATCCCGCCCAGCGCCGCCAGGACCGGCACGCTCAACTGAATCGTCGCCGCGCTCGTCGCCGGAAGCGCGGGAAGGGCGGTATACCAGATCGCGTACCCGATCCCGGAAGCCAGCGCCCCCGAGGCGATCGCATACCCCGCCCCGGCGGCGTCGAACGTCATACGGGAAAAGGTCACCGCGCTCAACGCGATCGAGAAGGGCACCGCGCGCGCGAAGTTCCCCGCCGTGACCTTCGTCGGATCCCCCGCCCCTCTCCCGCGCAGCGAATACACCCCCCACGCGACCCCGGCGCTCAACATCAGCACGGAACCCACGAGCGGCGGCGCGGAGAGCCCCGGGAGGAGGAGCCCTCCCAACCCTCCGAGCGCGAGCACGAGCCCGGCGGTCTGCACCGGCCGCAGGCGTTCCCCCGCCCACAGGCCGCGTCCGATCATCGTCGCCTGCACGGCGCCGAAGAGGAGCAGCGCCCCCGTCGCCGCGGGGAGGCTCAGGTAGGCGAACGAGAACCCGGCGGCGTAGACGAACAGCGCGAGAGCCGACGGCCAGCTTCCGCCGCCGGGGCGCGGACCGCGGTTCGTGCGCGCGATCAGGCCGAGCATCAGCGCGCCGGAGACGATGCGGATCGTCGTGAAGGTCGCCGCGTCGATCGCGGTGTGCTTGAGGGCGACCCGACAGAGCAGGGAGTTGCCGGCGAAGGCCGTCATCGCGAGAGCGGTCAGGATGAGGACTCGGGTGAAAGTCATCCGATCGCCATTCTCACCCCAATCTCGCCGCCTTCAGCCGGAGGTAGTTCCGCTCCGGAAGGCTCGACGTCCCCTCGGCCGCCGCGCGGTAGTGGGCGATCGCCGCCTCGCGCTCCCCCAGCCGCTCGCAGAGGTGCCCGCGCACGGCGGCGAGGCGGTGATGCCCCGCGACGCGCGGGTCGTCGTCCAGCGACTTCAACCGCTCGAGCCCCGCCGCCGGGCCGTGGACCATCGCCACCGCCACCGCCTCGTTGAGCGCCACCATCGGGGAGTCGGCGACGCGACGGAGCAGTCCGTAGAGCGCAAGGATCTGCGGCCAGTCGGTCTCCTCCCAGGACTTTGCCTCCCCGTGCACCGCGGCGATCGCCGCCTGGAGCTGGTAGGGGCCGACGGCCCCCCGCGACAGCGCCCGGGTGAGCAACGCGACCCCTTCGGCGATCGCGGCCCGGTCCCAGACCGTTCGGTCCTGCTCGTCGAGCGGAACGAGCTCCCCTCCAGGACCGGTGCGGGCGGCCCGCCGCGCGTCGGTGAGGAGCATCAGCGCGAGCAGTCCCGCCGTCTCGGCGTCGGCGGGGAGGAGGCGGTGCAGCTCGCGGGCGAGGCGGATCGCCTCCCCGGAGAGATCGACGCGGTAGAGGCTCGGACCCGCGCTCGACGCGTATCCCTCGTTGAAGATCAGGTAGAGGACGTGTTGGACCGCGTCGAGGCGTTCGGCGCGTTCGGTCGCATCCGGGAGCTCGAAGCGCGCCCCGGCGCTGCGGATCGCCTGCTTCGCCCGGAAGATCCGCTGCCCCATCGTCGCTTCGGGAACGAGGAACGCGCGCGCGATCTCGCCCGTGGTCAGGCCGCCCACCGCCCGAAGTGTGAGGGCGATCGCCGACGAGGGCTGAAGCGCGGGGTGACAACACATGAAGAGGAGCGTGAGGGTGTCGTCCTCCTCGGGCTGCGGCAGGATCTCGGGGGCCGAAACGTGACGGTCGTCGATCGGGAGCGCCACCGCGGTCTCCCGACGCCGCCGAGCGATCTGCGTCCGCCGCAGGTCGACCATGCGACGCGCGGCGACGCGGATCAGCCACGCGCACGGGTCGTCGGGGATCGTCCCCTGCGGCCAGTGCGACGCGGCGGCGATCAGCGCCTCCTGGACGGCGTCCTCGGCGTCGGCGAAGTCCCCGAAGCGTCGGGCCACCGCACCGAGCACCCGCGGCGCGAGATCGCGCAGCAGGCGCTCGTGCGACGGATCCAGGCGGGTTGGCGTCACGCCTCGACGGGCGCGCAGCGCATCACTTCACGCACCTCGATCGCCATGTTGAGGGGCTTGCCGTCGGGACCCGGCGCGGACGACGCCTTCGCGGCGATCCGGTGGGCGGCATCCGGCGACTCGACGTCCACGATCCAGTACCCCGCGAGGAACTCCTTCGACTCGGCGAACGGCCCGTCGGTGACCTCGGGGTTCCCGTTCTTTCCCGCACGGACGATGCGGGCCTGGGCGGGCATCGCCAGCCCCTCGGCGCCCACGAGCGCCCCCTCGCTCTGGAGGTTCTTGTTGAGCTCCATCATGAAGGCGATGTGGGCGTTCAGCGCCTCCGGGGACCAATGCAGGATCCCCCAATCGCCGTCGCCCCTGGGCGCGTGCATCATCAGCATGAACTTCATCGTTGGGACTCCATTCCGGTGTCGAAGCGCGCCCCCATCGGCGCGTTCGGGGAGACGTCGGAGCTGCGAGGGAGACTACGACACTTTCCCCGAAATATTTTTGGCAACTAAAGGGTTGCGTTTCCGGCCGCCCCGGTCCATACTCCCGATGTGCAACCGTTTGGTTGTCTAAAGGAGCCCCACATGACTCACTTCCGTCAGAACCTCCTGCTCCAAGCCACCCCCGCGGCGATCTACGCCGCGCTCACCACGAAGGAAGGCCTGCGCGGCTGGTGGTCGCAGGATTGCCAGGGCCAGACGCACCCGGGAGGCGTGCTCACCTTCCGCTTCGGCCCCCACCACAAGGAGATGCGCATCGAGAAGATGGAGGCGGACCGCGAGGTGCGCTGGCGTTGCGTCGGAGCACACATCGCCTTCCTCGAGAAGAAGGACGAGTGGGTCGGGACCCAGATCGTCTTCCGGCTGACGCCGGAGGGGGAGGGGCGCACGCGCCTCGAGTTCGAGCACGTCGGCCTCGTGCCGTCGTTCGAGTGCTACGAAGTGTGCGACAGCGGTTGGAAATACTTCCTGGCGAGCCTCCGGGGATTCGTCGAGACGGGTCGCGGCACGCCGCACGAGCTCGTCGCGGAGAAGGCGAGCTGACATGAGCACCACCTCGGAAACCGACCGCATCGAGCGCAGCATCCACATCCAGGCCCCGCGCGAGCGGGTGTTCCGCGCCTTGACCGACGCCGAGGAGTTCGGCACGTGGTTCGGCGCGGAGCTGAAGGGGCAGACGATCGCCCCCGGACAACGCGTCCGCGGGCCGATCACGATCCCCGGTTACACCCACGTCGTCTTCGACGTGGTCATCGATCGCGTCGAGCCGCCGAACCTGATGTCGTACCGGTGGCATCCGCACGCCATCGAGCCGGGCGTCGACTACTCGAAGGAGGAGCCGACCCTCGTGACCTTCACGCTGAAGCCAACGCCCGGGAACGGCACGATGCTGACGGTGGTCGAGACCGGCTTCGACAACGTCCCCCCGCACCGCCGTCTCGTCGCGTTCCGCGGAAACTCCGCCGGATGGGCGATGCAGCTCGAGAACATCGCGCGCCATGTCACCGCTTAAGGGCAAGGCGAAAGGGAAGGAGCGTTGGGACGCCGAGGCGCGGGTCTTCGCCGCCCTCGGCGATCCCACGCGCCTGAAGCTGGTCGTCGTGTTGTGCGCGGGGGGTGCGTTCTCGATCGCGCAGCTGACGGCGAACACCGACATCAGCCGACAGGGCGTAACGAAACACCTCCAGGTGCTCTCCCAGGCGGGCGTGGTCCGCGACGTGAAGTCGGGACGCGAACGCCTGTGGCAGCTGGAGCCCGCTCAGATCGAGGAAGCCAGGCGCACCCTCGAGGTGATCGGGAGGCAGTGGGAGACGGCTCTCGGACGGCTCAAGGCGTTTGCGGAGAAGGACTGACCATGCGGCTCGTCAGGCTGAGAGCGCCGGGAGGCCTGGAGAATCTCCAATCCGTCGAGGAAGATCCGCCCGAGCCGGGGCCGGGTGAGCTTTTGGTCCGGATCCGGGCCGGCTCGTTGAACTTCCACGACGACATGGTGGTGCTGGGGAAGATCCCCTGCGCCGACGGCCGCGTCCCGCTGTCCGATGGCGCGGGAGAGGTGACGGCGGTCGGCGACGGCGTCGAGGACTTCGAGGTCGGAGATGCCGTCGTCAGCACGTTCTGGCCGTATTGGCTGGCGGGCGACATGACCCCGGCGACGAGACGGGAGATCCCGGGAGAGAGCGTCGACGGTTATGCCCGCGAGTACGCGAGTTTGCCGGCGCACGCCTTCACGAAGGCACCGCCGGGCTGCACGCACGCGGAGGCGTCCACGCTCCCCTGCGCGGGGGTTACCGCCTGGAGAGGCCTGGTGGTGTGCGGCCGGGTGAAGCCCGGCGACACGGTGCTGGTCCTCGGCACGGGCGGCGTCTCACTCTTCGCGCTGCAATTCGCGAAGGCCGCCGGCGCCCGCGTCATCGCGACGTCGTCCTCCGAGGAGAAGCTGGAGAAACTCACGCGCCTCGGCGCCGACGACGTCATCCACTACAAGGCCGTGCCGGAATGGGGCAGGAAGGCGAAGGAGCTGACCGACGGACGCGGCGTCGATCATGTGATCGAGGTCGGCGGCCCCGGCACCCTGGCGCAATCGATCGCGGCCTGCAGGACGGGCGGGCATGTCGCCGTGATCGGCGTCCTGACCGGTTTCGCGGGTGAAGTGTCGATCCCGGCCCTGTTCTCGAATCAGATCCGGATCAGCGGGATCTCCATCGGCAGCCGTGCCGATCAGGAGGAGATGATCCGGGCCATCACGGTCAACCGGTTGAGGCCCGTGATCGACCGCCGCTTTCCCTTGCAGGAGATCGTCGCCGCCTTCGCGCACTACGAGTCCCGGTCGCATTTCGGCAAGGTGTGCGTCGAGTCTTGAGGTCGCCACCGCGAAGACGGATCACGTCCTCCGCGGGACCTCGTACACGAGCTCCGCGAATCCCGGCCCCATCTGCCGGACCGAGACGAGGCGCAGGGGCGGGAAGGCGATCTCCCGCGGAAGCAGCGGCCTTCCCGAGCCCAGCGTGACGGACCCCACCTGGACGATGATCTCGTCCAGCAGGCCGGCGTCGTGGAATTGCCCGACCAGGTCCCCGCCGCCGACGAGCCAGACGTTCTTGTCCCCCGCCGCGGCCCGCATTGCCTCGTGCACGGGGCGCACGTCCCCGCGAACGAACCGGATGTCCGCCCCCGGGATCTGCGGGAGCTCGCGGCTCGAGAACACCCAGGTCGGTTGGGTATAGGGCCAGGGCTCACCGGACGGGTCCCCCGGCTTGATGGCGTGGCGGAGCATCCACGCGTAGGTGGACGAGCCCATGGCGAGCGCGCCGACCTCCTTGATGAAGCTCGGGTAGCCGGTCTCTTCGACGTCGCCGAGCTGGAACAGCCACTCGAGCGAGTGATCGTCGGTCGCGATGAAGCCGTCGAGGCTCGTGGCGGTGTAGTACTGGGTTCGCATGGGGGAAGAATAACCGCGGGTCGTCTTCAGGCGTTGATCCGCAGCAGGTGGCTCACCGCCAGCGCGCAGACGTACAGCCCGACCCCGAACACGGTGTGCGTGGCGAGGCTCTTCAGCCGGGCCTGCGCGGGCTTCGGCGCGCGGGAGGAGGCCGGGCCGAGGCCGAGCGACGGCTGCAGCACGAAGAACGGGAAAACCACGGTGCCGATGCCGAAGAGCAGCGCGGGGAGAAGCGTCGGTCGCGCGAGCGCCTCGCCGGAGGTCAGCACGACGAACGCGAGCGCGAGCCCGATCCCGATGGAGTAGTGGGCCATCCAGCCGACCGCGCACTCGAGGGGCTTACGGGACGCGGCGTTGATGTTCGCGTGCCGGAACGTCCCGTCGGGCATGTGTCGGATCCACCGTCCCAGCAGGCAGTAGTTGAGCGAGGGGATGCCGAACGCTCGCTTCAGGAACAGATTCCAGAGGTCCATGACCACGCTCGCGCCGAGGCCGATGGCGACGGCTCCGAGGATGGTCTTCGGTTCAAGGGGCATGAATCTCCTCCACCGGCGTCTCGCCGTGCCTCGTTGGGATGTCGGGACGTTACGGGGAAGGCGAACCGATCCGGAGATGCTCCGCCAGGAACGAAACCACGTGCGCCTCATACCCCTCCGGATCGAACTCCAGGAAATCCTGGTGCAGCGCCCCGTTCACGACCCAGAGCTCCTTCGGTTCGCTCGCCGCGTCGAAAAGCTCCAGCGACTCCTCGAGCATCGTGTGCCGGTCGAGCGAGCCGGCGACGACGAGAACGGGCGCTCCGAGCCGGCCGATCGAACGGATCGGCTCCAGCTCCTCGGGGGAGATGCCGAGGCGAGGCTCGAGCTGAACGAGCAGCAAGGGTGCGAGCGCCCCCGCGAGCGAGCCGAAGCGAAGGCGGAGGCGGTTCCGCACCGCCCGCGACAGGCGCGGGTACACCGCCTCGAGGACCACGGCGTGGACGCCGGCCGGTTGGGGTCCCAGGAGCAGCGACGCCCCGCCGAGCGAGCACCCGACGACTCCGATGCGACGTTCCGGCGCATTCCTGCGAAGCCACGCGAGCGCCGCCGTCACATCTTCCGACTCGCGCTTGCCGAAAGTGATCGCCTCGCCGGGGGTTTCCCCGTGGCCATTAAGGTCGATGAGGAGGGCCGAGAAGCCGTGGCTTCGAAGGACCTCGGCGCGAGAGAGCATCGCCCTCCGGTCGGCGCGCACCCCATGAAGGAGGAGGACGACCGGCGTCGATTGTCCGGCGTCCATCCACCACCCGGCTACGGCGTGCCCTGTCGCGGGAATGGTCACCGCTTCGGCTTCGGCGCCCGGAGGCAGCGGCACGACGTGCTGAACCGGCGCAGTGAGCTTGCCGCCCAGGATCCAGACGGTGGCAGACCCTGCGACGCCGACGGCCAGCACCGCCAGCAGGAGGACGCGCACAACGCGAGGTTCGTATTCGCGCATCACGATGAGATTCCCATCGACGGGCCGACCGCCCGGGCGAAGCCTACCCTTTCCACCGCCGCGCCCACTCCGGAGCTTCCTTCGTCTCGAACCGGTCGTCGGTCAAATCGACGAGCCGCGCAAAACGGCCCGCTCGTTTCCCTGTCACCTCGGCGGCCCAGACGCAGCCGTCCGCGAGCACGACGAGCCTCCCGCGCTGATCCCAGTCGACCCATTCCACGGACTTCCGCGGCAGTTCGATGGGACCGGCAGGCCCCTCGACCTCGAATCGCTCCTTGTAGCGAAGCCGCTCGAGGGTGCAGATCATCGAGATGCTCCAGCGCTCCCGAGGGTGGACGCGCTTCCGGATCCCCGGCTGCACCGTGGCGAAGTAGTCCTTCGGGTCGAACGTCGTCTCCCACGCCTGCACTTCGGTCCAGCCGTCCCGCTCGAGGCGCTGCGCGAAGATCGGATAGTCCTCCCCGGAAGCATCCGGGTTGGGGACGACGCGGAGCGTCCGGGGCGGATGTTCCGGATGCGGCGTCGCTTCGGTCGGGCGGTGGTTGAGCAGCAGCGTGCGACGGTCCTGGAACAGCCCACCTCCCCACCAGCAGTCCCCCTTGGGCCAGAGGGCGAGCGCCGTCAGGTACGGCGGCTTGCTGACCGCCGTCCACGCGTAGGTGTACGTGCGATCCGCCACCGTGCGCCGGTTGAACTTGCTCGCGAAGTAGACGAACAGCGAGCCGTCCGGCGACAGGTCGCACCGGCGCTCGTAGATTCGGCCGCGGAACCAGTGGCCCCGATCGAAGGTGTCGGTCTCGGTGTTCCAGGAGACGAGCTCGACGACGTTGGTCGGACCGCGGCGGAGGATCAGGGCGGTTGGAGCCTTACTCGCGAAAAGAACCGAAAGGCGGGGCTTGGGGGGCTTGGGTGTGGGCATTGCAGGAATCTCGATACGTGTGGGAGTTGGGTCGATACGAGCGCCGGTCACCGCAAACTCCGTTCGCCTCTTCCGCACCGGAGGATCCGTGGTCGAGCGAAATACCGCAAGAGCCAGCCGAAACGCGTCGGGTAGGTCCGGATGACGATCCGTCGCGGCCATCGCCGTGAGCGCATTCGCGTTGTCATCCCAGCTCGAAGTTCGTCCAGAATCACTGCTGCGAACGACCTCGAGTCAATCTCCCGTTGGAAGTAACCGGCATGGAGCTCGAGTTGGGCCCGGACGACAGCTTCCCGCACCGCCGTGGATCGGTACTCGATGGACATGAAGCACTCATCGTGGGTCGACCCGGCGCAGCCGTCGCCGATCGCGAAGTTGCGCCCGTATGGGTCGGTTTCAGTCTCCTTCCACTCGATCATCTCCCCAAGCAGCTCCGCAGCGCGTTCGAACACGGCAGGCGGAAGACCCGCTCCGTCCAACTGGGTTCCACAGTCCTCAAGCTCCGACTGGCGCTGCCACGTCCACCAACAGACGTGGTCGGGAGTTATCTGCATCGATCCATGACCTCCAGGGCGAGGACACACGACTTCGCGAACTCCGCACCGGACGGGACTCGATCAGGCCGTCTCATTCGCCGTCGCCGATCCAGCGGCGGAGCCTAGCGAACAAGCCCGGCTGCGCCGCGCGTTCGAAGTGCCTGACGAGGATC
>DASVAW010000030.1 GCA_036376135.1 Candidatus Polarisedimenticolaceae bacterium
CCCCTCGCGACGCGGGAGCGGCTCGGCTCCCTGTTCGCCGTACTGAACCAGACCACGACCTTCCTGACACGCCGGAACACGCTCGACTCGCTCACGCGGGCGGACGTCGTGATCGCGCCGGAGCTGTCCGAGATCAGCTCCGGCGCGTTCGAGCTCATCGGGGAGGCGATCGAACGCGGAAGCGCGGCGGCGAAGGCCGCGGCCCCGGAGCTGTCGCGCTACGCGCTCGACGAGGCGGGCTGGTCCGAGCACCTGCGGCGGCGCGGGCGCGGGGAGCCTCCACCCGCGAGTCCGGTCGTCTCCGAGATCCGCGTCGAAGGAACCGACATCGTGGACCCGCGCGTCGTGCTCGGTCGGGTCCGGACGCGTGTCGGCGCGCCGCTCGACCTCGCCGTCCTTCGCGAGGACATGGCCCGCGTCTTCGGGCTCGACGACTTCCAGCGGGTTTCCTTCGACGTGCGGCCCGCTCCGGACGGGAACGTGCTGACGTTCGACGTCCGCGAGAAGCCGTGGGGGCCGACGTACATCCGGTTCGGGGTCGAGGTGGTGGACGACCTCGAGGGGGACGCGGCGTACGGCGCGCGAGTCGGCATCACGCGCACGCGGTTGAACGCGCGGGGGGGCGAGTGGCGATCGGAGCTCCAGCTGGGCTCGCTCCAGCGCGCCTTTACCGAGCTCTACCAGCCGCTCGACTTCCGCGGGCGCTGGTTCGTCGCCCCGTGGCTGTCCGCCGAGCGGGCGAACCAGCCGATCTTCCTCGACGGCACGAAGATCGCGGAATACGACGTCCGCTGGGCGGGCGGCGGGATCGACGTCGGCGCCCAGTTCGGGCGGTTCGGCGAGATCCGCGTCGGCGTCGCGCGTCAGAAGGTCGAGGCCACGGTGGAGACCGGGGCCGCCGATCTGCCGTCGTTCGACGTCGATTCGGGAGGATTCCGGTTCGCGTTCGCGGTGGGGACGATCGACCGGCCTGCGATCCCGCGGAAGGGATTCGTGTTCGGGGTCCAGGGCGGCTTCTCCCGCGAGGCGCTCGGGTCGGACGCGCAATACGACCGGGTCCAGTTCGGCGGGGCGAAGTTCGTCAACCGCGGGCGGCACACCGTCTTCTTCGGAGTCGACGCCGGGACGAATCTCGGGAGCACGCTCCCCGTCTACGACGAGTTCGCGATCGGCGGACTGCTGTCCCTGGGCGGCTTCTCGCAAGGGGAGCTGCGGGGGCAGGTGTTCGCCGTCGGCCGCGTCGGGTATCACTTCCGGATCGCGACGCTTCCCGCGGGGTTCGGGGAGGGGATCTACGTCGGCACGCTGTTCGAGATCGGCAACACCTGGGAGTCGAGGAGCGCGGCGTCGCTCGACGACCTGCGCCACGGAACGACCGTCATCCTCGGACTCGACACGTTCGCGGGACCGGTCTTCCTCGCGTACGGCGTCGCGGAGGGAGGCGGGGACCGTTTCTACCTGACGGTCGGTCGCTCGTTCTAGGACGCTCCAAGGAACCGCCCGTGACGAGATGAACGCCAAGGGGTCCGAGGTCATCCCGAGAGAGGAGCTCGTCGCGACGCCGTGGTACGACAGGGACAGGTGCGAGTCGTCGATCTACAAGCTGAGAAACGCCGCCGTGAAGATGGCCGCCGCGGGGATATGAGCGGGGCTACCCCTTCGCCTTGCTCTTGAGGGCGCCCGCCTCGAGCCAGTGGGAGTACATGCGCCGGATGCGGTAGCCGTCGACGTCGAGAGCGTTCTCCACGACGTCGGCGGCGATTCCGGTGGCCGCCTGCTGCCACACCCGCTTGAGCAGCTCGACGTCGGTTTCCTCCTCGGGGGGAGTCGGCTTGATCCCGACCGCCTCGAAGGTCATCCCGTCCGGCACGATCGTGCGGGCCTGCTGGTACTCGTCGTGCCGGCGCAGCCCCTCGAGCATCACGCCGATCACGTCGAGGCCGTCCCCGCCGTCGACCGCCGGGCGGCCGCCGGTTCGGACGACGAAGGTCCCGGGGAAGGGGCGCTCGAGGACCTGGTAGACGGCCACCTCGCCGCGCAGCTTGCCGACCTCGGCGGCGACGATGCGCCCCTTCGCGAGGGAGATCGAGGCCCGCTTGGTCGACGACCGGTCGAACAAGACGATCTCGCCGCTGGACTGCGAATCGGCCAGCGACTGGAGGAGCGTCGGCAGGGCGAAGAGCTCGAGGTCGCCGGAGAGCGCCTCGCCCGTCGCGGGAGACGACGGGGCGGAACCGCCGGAGGAAGCCGCCGGGGCGGTCGCGGGCTTCGCGTCGAGCTTCGCCAGGGCCTTCGCCGCCTCCTCGCCGATCCCCTTGCCGTCGAACCGCTCGGTGACCTCGCGCAGGATGCCGCGTACCTCCGGGGTCGGCGTCCCGGAGATCGCCCGGATCAGGTGCAGCGTCTCCTCAGGCGGCCGCTTGCGGACGAATCCGAGGAGCTTCGCGGGAAGGCCCGCGCGCACGGCCTCGAGGAGCACGGCGAGCTGCTGCGGGTCGATCGAAAGGTCCTGCCGCGAGAGATAGTCGAGGCGGGCGTACGTGTCCCCGAGGTTCGCCGCGCCGGAGAAGGCGTGCCCGACGACGGTGCGGATCGCGTTGACCGTTCCCTGACGGGCGATCCCCGCGCACAACCGGTCGAGGGCCTCGACGGTGTTCTCGTCGAGGTGGGCCCTCCCGTCGGCCAGCTCCTTCTCGAGCGACTTGAGGCGCGCGATGAGGATCGCCTCGGCCTCCGGGTTCTTCACCTGGCCGAGCGCGCCGATCGCCTCCTTGACGACCATCGGCGGCTCGCCGAGTCCGAGCGCCGCCTCGAGGTGCGGCAACGTCTCGTGCAGGGCGTCCGGCCCGGCGTCCGGGAGGCGGCGCAGCAGGAAGATCAGGTTGCGCTTGTACCAGCCGTTCGCGTCGCGCACCTCGCCGCGGCCGTACGCGTCCAGGCGCGAGAGCAGCGGAGCGCGCCCGTCGTCGCCGTGGACGGCGTACAGGCTGAGGAGGAGCTTCCGGCGGTCCCGCTTCTCCTCCCCGTCGAGCGCGTCGAGGATGCCGTCGGGACGCCAGCCCGGGAAGAACGCCAGCACACGACGCAGCAACGGATGCTTGTCGGCACTCTCCGAGAATCGCTTGAGCGTCGTTTCCGACAACGTCGCCTGCGCCTGGCCGAGCACGGTGCCGACCATCGACGGGTCGGTCTTGTGGTCGGCGATCAGCCGCGACACCTCGTCGAGGATCGCGACCGCCTGGGCGAGGCGTCCCTCGTTGAACTGCTCGATCGCCGCGTAAGTCATCTCGCCGACGCGCCGGCCGGCCTCGACGGCGTCGGGGGCGAGCGCGACGAGCTTGTGCATCGCCTCGATCGGCTTGGCCTTGGGAATCGCCGCGGCGGACTCCTCGCTCGTCGGAGCGAGCATCCACCCCGGAAGGCTCCTGCCGAGGGCGCGGAACACTTCGCCGATCGGAGCGGCCAGCCCCTGCTGGCGAACGCGGCCGAGGTAGGTCTCGAGCTCGGCCCCCGTTCGCGCCTCGAGGGCGGCGGTCGTGAGGACCTGGGCGAGGATCGCCGGGTCGAGCGCGGGGCCTCCCGCGGGTCCCGCCGTGGGGATCGTCCCGGGAACGGACGGCTCGCCCGCCGGGACGACGGCCCCCAGGCGCTCGAGCAGGAGGGTCAACTTGCGCATCCCGCGCTCGAGGGCGACGTCGGTCGAGGCCGCCGCCTTGGCGGGGGCCGCCGCGGTGGGGGCCGCCGGCGCGCCGGCGGGGCGGTGGAGGATCTCGACCCTGGAGGTCGTGGTCGTCTCGACCTCTCCGATGCGGCTGAGCCGGACCTTGAGGTCGGCGCGCTCCTCCTCCGGACAGAGGGGAAGGAGCATCACGCTCAGTGCCTGGAGGAACCGGATCATCCGGTCCTGGGTCACGAGGCCGAACTCGGACAGTTGGTGGACCTTCGTGAGGGCGTGGAAGACGAGATCGGCGACGCTTCCGCCCCCGCGCGCGTACTGGGAGTGGATCCAGGAGCCGACGATGCGGGCCGTCAGCTCCGGCGGGTTCCCGGCGAGCAGCTCGAAGGTGTCCGCCACCATCATCGGCGCGATGTCGCCGGAGAGGTAGCGGTGCATTTCCAGCGCCGCTTCGCGGAATTCAGCTTGCGCGCCCAGTTCGGACATCGAAGAGGAACCTCGCCCCTTCCCGGCCGGAAATCCGCCGGAGTCGGGCTGGGAATGTTCGGTTCCCGTCCGCCGCGGGTCAAGAAATCCGTTGCCGCACATTCCGATTGCCCATAAAAAGGGGGCGGGGACTGGGGTCCGGCCCTCCAGCCGGACGGTCCACCGGGGGAAATCTCGAAATGAGGAATTGGCGTCGTGCCATAGCAGGGGCGTGTTGTGTCCTGGCCGCGGGGGTCGTTTCGGCGGCCATCGTCCCGGAGGCGTCGCGATTCGACGCCCTCGTCGTTCATGACCCGTCGGCGACCCTCGGGGTCGTCGCGGGGGCTCCGGAGGGCGTCGAGGGCTGGAGCGTCTGGTTCGACCGCCGCACGGGCACTCCCATGCTCGCCCAGGGGAGCGGGGTTCCGTGGCTCGGCGCGTCCGATCCGTTCGACGGGCGGCGGCTCGAGACGCTCGCGCGGGAGTTCGTCGCCGCGGGACGCGCCTGGATGCGGATCGACCCGTCGCAGCTGGTCCTCGACGCCGACGGCTCGGGCGCGATCGAGCCCGGCCGTTTCGTGGTCGTCTTCAACCGTTCGATCGGCGGCGTTCCCGTCGAGGGCGAGCGACTGACCTTCTATGTGAACCGCGGGAACCTCGTCTCGTTCGGCACCGATCGCTGGGGGACCGGCGCACCGGCCGGCCAGCCTCGACTCGAGCGCGACGCCGCCCTGACGATCCTCCGGGGCTACATGGGTCTGGAGCCGACCGATCGTGTCGAGACCGTACGGCCGGGCACCCGCTCCTACCTCGCGGTCCCGGGGGATGCGGGGACGTTCGAGCACCGACTCGCGTGGTCGTTCGCCCTGCGCGTGGACGGCGAGCGCGGGACCTGGGTCGGGAAGGTGGACGCCGACAACGGCCGCGTCCTCGCCTTCTACGACGAGCACCTTTACGCGGCGGTCGAAGGGGGCGTGTACCCCGTCTCGAACGACTTGAACTGTGCCGACGGAGGCTGCGAGCTCGGCGGGTACCCGATGCCGTACATCGACGTGACCGTCGGGCGGAGCCCGGTCGCGACCGGGGACATGGGCCTGTTCGGCTGCACCAAGGGGGCCAAGCGCTCCGAGGCGATGCTGGTCGGGCGGTACGTGCGCACGCAGGACCTCTGCGGCAACGGCGTCGTCTCCGGGAGCTGCAGCAGCGGCATCGATTTCGGGACGAGCGCCGGGACGGACTGCACCTCCCCGCAGGGAACCTCGGGGAACACGCACGCCGCGCGCACCGGGTACTACCACCTCAACCGGATCAAGGAGAAGGCCCGCTTCTGGCTTCCGGCGAACACGTGGGTGACCCAGCAGCTCACCACGAAGCCGAACACCTCGGGGAACTGCAACGCCTTCTGGAACGGGAGCGTCAACTTCTACCGGTCCGGCGGTGGGTGCCGCAACGCGGGTGAGATCGCCGGCGTGGTCAATCACGAATACGGCCACGGCCTCGATCAGAACGACGGCGGCAACTACGACAACCCGTCCGAGGCCTACGCCGACGTGATCGCGATCCTCCAGGAGCGGAACTCGTGCGTCGGCCGGGGGTTCTTCCAGAGCGGCACCTGTTCGGGGTACGGCGATTCGTGCCGCACCTGCAGCGGCATCCGCGACATGGATTACGCCGCGCGGACGCGCAACATCGCCGCGACGCCGCAGAACTTCACCGCCACGCTGTGCGGCGGGGGCGGCGGTCCGTGCGGTCGCGAGGTCCACTGCGAGTCGTACGTCCCGAGCGAGGCGATCTTCGACCTCGCGACCCGCGACCTGCCTGCCTCCGGGCTCGACGCGGAGACCTCGTGGCAGCTCGCCGAGCGGTTGTTCTACCAGTCGCGCCAGGGTTCCGGGGGGGCGGCGTTCAATTGCGTCTCCGGCGGATCGTCGTCGGACGGCTGCAACGCCTCGTCGTGGTTCAACAAGCTGCGCAACGCGGACGACGACGACGGGAACCTCGCGAACGGCACCCCCCACGCGGCGGCGATCCACTCCGCCTTCGCGCGCCACAACATCGCCTGCGGGTCGGCCGCGGACGCCTCGAATCTGAACAGCTCGGTTTGCCCGGCGCTCGCGAAGCCGACGATCGGGACGACGGCGGGGTCCGGGGCGGTGACCGTCTCCTGGTCGGCGGTGGCCGGTGCTTCGAGCTACTACGTCCTGCGGAGCGAGGTCGGCTGCGATTTCTCCCAGAACGTCATTGCCACCGTCGCATCTCCGGCGACCTCGTACGTCGACGACGGCCTCCCCGCCGGGCTCCCGGTCTTCTACCGGGTGCAGGCGCGGGGCGCCCAGGGGGCTTGCGAAAGCGCGGTTTCAGCCTGCATTTCGTCCTCGGGTCAATAGTCGCCAAACGGGGGCGCCCCACCGGGGCGCCCCCCTAGATCTTTGTTATTGCCGCATCGGGTCAAGGCGGCGTACGCTCACCTCCCCTCCCCCAGGGGGTGACGTGCGATGACCTGGAATCGTCGGGTCCTGTGGGGGCTGGCGGCGACCCTGGCTCTGCTCGCCGCGGCCCCTTCGATTGCGGAGACCGGGCAGGCGTCGGTGCTCGCCGCGATCGTGCGCGACGAAGAACCCGTCGTGCTCAGCGGCGCGTCCTTCCCGGCGCTCGCCGGTCAACCCATCACGTCGATGGTCGTCATGCGTTGGAACGGCACCTCGCTCCACTACGAGCCCATCCCCTTCCAGATCGACGAACGCATCGCCAAGACCTTCGACGCGGCGCCGTCCGGGACCTTCGTGGAGACGATCCACGACGTCGCCGGCGAGGACGACGGATTGTTCGACGCCGACGACGAGATCGTCGTGCGGTTCGGGGACGGCGGGGCGCAGGCCCCCCTCGACAGCTGGCCGCCCGCAGCGGACGAGGAGCGATTCGAGATCGTCGTGAACGATCCGCGCCCGGACGCCCCCGTCCCGCAGCGTCGGTTCTACGTCTTCACCGGCAACGATCTCCCGACGTCCGGCCTCGCCTACGTCAGCTGGAACGGAGCGGCGAACACGACGGTGTCGACGGCTTCGCAGCGGATCGTCTTCGTGGACCGCTGGCTGGCGACGGGGTACGCGGTCGAAGCACCGTGCGGCGCCGGAGTCGATCTGATCGACCGATTCAAGGGGCGCGCCGGAAGGAATCTGGACAACGAGAGCGAGCAGGAATGGAACGCCAGCTCGGAGTACATGGGGGGATACTCGGGGCCGATCCGGGCGATCCGATACGTGCGGGGCGCCGCGAGCGCCATCAACACGATCCACTACGACGTCATGTATCGCGAGCGCTGGGACCGTAACGTGATGCTGCGCGTCCACCCGATCCCCGCGATCGCGATCTACTTCGACCTGCTGCCGATCGGCAATGCGCGCCTGTTCACCCCGGCGTTCCCGGCCGGCCTGTCGGTGGACGGCGTTCCGGAATCGGGGGGGATCACGTTCCAGCCCTGGTCGCTCGTCCGCACCCCGCTCGGGGGGTTCGTGGTGCTGTACGACGCCCCGCCGTCGCCGTTCTACGGAAGCAAGCGGAACTTCTACCGCGACGACACGAGCTACGACGACGCGCTGACGGCGTTCTACGACGACGAGGACAACTCGGCGTACGGTGCGCAAGGTTTCGAGATGCGCGACCTCATCGGCGATCCTCTCGACCGGATCGACCTCGGATTCCGGATGTACCCGCTGTGCGCGGGGACCGGGGACGCGGACACCGGCGCCGCCTACCAGGCGCTGAAGGACCAGCCTCTCGCGAATGTGGTGACCCCGCAGCTCCGGGCGATCGCGCCGATCCGTTCGTTGCGCCTGCGCCGGGTCGGTGCGGACGTCCTGCTCGATTGGGACCCGGTTCCCGGCGCCACGTCGTACCTCGTGCTGGCGGCGTCGAGTGCCTCGGAGCCCCGCGAGTTCTGGACGCAGCTCGACGAAGTGCCGACCCCGAACTGGATCGATTCGGGCGCGGGTCTGTCCGAGACCCCCCGCCAATACTCGATCCTCGGGGTGACCCCGGCCGGGACCACCCCCTGGTAAAAGGCCCTTCCGTCCCGGACATCAATTGGGTAGGCTCCCGCGATCCCGACGCGCGCGGAAGGAAGGGAATCCATGCATCGAGGGATGAAACGGTACCGCCGCGGGACGGTCGCGCTGATCCTCGGGGCGGTCGTCGGACTCGCCGGACGGGCGAACGCCGAGGAGCCGCCGGTTTGCGCGACGTGCCACGCCGACCTCTACGAGGGCATGGCGAAGGTGAAGCACGGGAACGGCGAGGACGCACGCACGCCGTTCGGCAGCGGCCGGGCCTGCGAGGCGTGCCACGGCGACGCCTCCAGGCACGCGGAGGATCCCGCGTCGGCCAAGCCGGCCGTGCTCTTCGGCAGGGGGCGGAACGTCGACGCCCAGAACGCGGCCTGCATGAACTGCCACCAGGGCGGGAACCAGATGCATTGGGTGGGCAGCGCCCACGACCGCTCGAAGGTCGCCTGCGCCGACTGTCACGATCCCCACGCGGCGAAGGACCAGGTGCTCGTCAAGGAGACCCAGGCGGGCGTCTGCTCGAACTGCCACAAGGACGTCCGCGCCGACCTGTTCCGCACCTCGACGCACCCGCTGCGCAGCGGGACGATGACGTGCTCGAACTGCCACAACCCGCACGGCTCGATCGCCGAAGCGCAGCTCGTGAAGAACACCGTGAACGAGACCTGCGCGCAGTGTCACGCCGACAAGCGCGGCCCGTTCCTCTGGGAACACCCGCCGGCGCGCGAGAACTGCGCCGAGTGCCACAACCCGCACGGGTCGAACAATCCGCCGCTGCTCCGCGCGCGCGGCCCGTACCTCTGCCAGCAGTGCCACGCCAACCCCAACCACCCCTCCACGCTCTACAGCGGCAACAACCTTCCCGGCGCTCCGTCCGGGACGAGCTTCGACAAGATGCTCGGATCCAGCTGCCTGAACTGCCATCCGAAGGTCCATGGCTCCAACCATCCTTCCGGTGCGCGGTTCACCCGCTGAGGCGCGACGGAGGCCACGCATGTCGACCAACACGAAGATCCTCGGCGCCCCGGTCCTCGTGCTCGCGCTCGGCTGGGCCGTCGCGTCGGCCGAACCCCTGCAGCAGGTCCCGCTGTATCCCGATGCGGACATGACCCGGTACTCCGGGAACAACGTCGAGCTCGGCGCCGTGTACACCACCGACGATGCGTACAAGTTCGGCGAATACACCGGCCTCACCGACGAGGGCGCCTACGCGCTCCTGAACCTCTTCTGGGGCGGGAAGCTCGGCGGCCGCAACGCGTGGTCGGTAGCCGCGACGAATCTCGGACTCGATTCGCGAAGCGTCGGCGCGCGGTTCGGCGCCCAGGGAGTCTGGTTCGTCGACGCCGATTTCCTCCAGCTCAACCGCGCGCAGTGGAGCGACGCGCGGTTCATTCACGACGGGCTCGGGGGCCCGGTGCTGACGCTCCCCGCGGCCTTCCCCGGCCTTCCCGGGCAGCCCCCGACCAGCGCCGCGTCGATCGACCCGTACCTCAAGACCTTCGCCATCGAGCAGGGACGCGACGTCCTGCGCTTCGGCGGTGGCTGGCACTTCGCCAAGGCCTGGGTCGCCGAGCTGGGCTGGCAGCAGCTCCGCCGCGACGGCAATCGCATCATCGGCGCCGTGATCGGCAACTCCGGCGGCAACCCGCGCGCCGTGCTGGTCCCGTACGAGATCGACGACGGCACGTCGAGCGCCGAGGCGATCGTCCGCTACCGGGGCGAGAAGTGGCAGGCGAACTTCCTCTACACGAGGTCGGACTACGCGTCCGACTCGAACACGCTGCAGTGGGCCAACCCGTACAACACCATCTCCGGCTGGAGCGCCGCCGCAGGATTCGAGGCGGGCGGTCAGGGGTTGCTCGAGCTGTATCCCGACAACGCGTACGAGCACTGGCAGGCGACCGGCGGGTTCAACTTCAACCGGAACCACCGGATCACCGGCACCGTCGCGTTCTCCACGCTCACCCAGAACGACGCGTTCCGGCCGTACAGCGTCAACCCGGATCTGTATCCCACGCCGGCGACGGCGCTTCCGCGCACCTCGCTCGACGGGGAGATCCAGCACGCCCTCTACGACGTCGCCTACGTCGGCAAGTTCGCGAAGAACATCACGATCCGCGCGAGCGTGCACGCGAGCGAACACGACAACAACACGCCGACGGCGCAGTACCTCTACATCGGCGGCGACTCGCTGATCCAGGATGCGAGCCCGGTCGGCTCGAGCCGCGCGCGCGTCAACGTGGCGCTCGGAGGCTCGGAGACCCGCTGGCGCCTCGGCGCCGACTGGGCGTTCGCGCCCCGGTGGCTCGTCCGCGGCGAATACGAGACCAAGAAGGTCGAGTACGAGCCGGCGGAGGGGGAGCTGCGCGCGGAGACCACGACCGACCGCTTCGATCTCGAGGTGCGCCGGACCATGTCCGAGTTCTTCACGGGGTCGGTCCGCTACTCCGTCTCGGAGCGGACGGGTTCGGACCACGACAACGCCCGGCCGTTCGCCGAAGGGTACGAGCCGACGTATGTCGCCGCGACCCTCTACGACAACCTCCCGACGCTTCGGCAGTATTACGTGAGCGACTACGATCGCGAGCAGGTCCGCGTGATGGGGACGATCACCCCCTCGGACAAGATCGCAATCCAGCTCTACTTCGATCGCTACGCGCTCGACCATGGGGGGCCGGACTGTGGCGGCCCGAACGACCAGGTCCTTCTGGGCGTCGTGCCCGCGTACACGTTCCCGTCGCAATGCCAGGGGCGCACGGCCGCGGACGGCGAGTCGTGGACCGCCGACATCCAGTGGACGCCGGTGAAGTCGTGGTCGGCGTATGCGTTCTACACGAACTCCGAATACGTGAACGACCAGGCCGGTCGGCAGTATTCGGGGAATCCGGCCGCGACCGCGAAGTATCCCCAGAGCACGAGCACGAACCGCAACTGGTTCGTGAATCTCGACTACACCGACAAGACCCTGGGCGTGGGCCTGGGATTCCATCCGGAGGGGGCGAGGTTCGACGGCGGCGTCCAGTACGTCGGCAACGACGGCCGCGGCGCCACGACGCAGGTCGTGGACGCGAACTGGACCGTCGCGGCCCCCGATGTTCCGGCCCTCGCGGCGCCGACGCCCGTGCCCGATACGGTCGCCAGGTTGCAGTCGTGGCAGGCGTTCGGCCGGTGGAAGCTCGGCGCGGCCTTCGCCCTGCGGATCAACTACTGGTACGAGAGGCTCGACCAGAAGGACTGGGCGTACGACAACGCGACCCCGACCTCGTCCAACAACGTGATCCTCAACGGCCAGGCGACCCCGAACTACTCGAACAACGCCGTCGCCGTTTCCCTCGCCTGGACGAGATAGCGAAGAAAGGGGTCAGGCCCCTTTTTCTTTCAGAGTCGTGGGCTGGGTGGGGCCGACGTCTCGACGGCGTCCGGTTCGGGTTGCGCGTAGGAGACGGCGCCACCCGTCCGCCGGCTTGACACCGCGCCGCGAGCGACGTCACGATCCGGGGGCAGGTCCCCGCCTCCGGAAGCTCGTACCCGTGCCCAGGAAACCCCGACTGTCCTTGCCGGGCGTCCACTTTCATGCGCTCAATCGGGCCGTCCGTCGCGAGCGCCTGTTCCACGAAGCACGCGACTACGACCGTTTCGCGGACCTGCTGCGGCAGGCTTCGAGGCGAATTCCAGTCTCGATCGTCGCGTGGTGCGTCATGCCCAACCACGCGCACCTCGTCCTGAGACCCGACGCGCACGGCGCACTGTCGAAGTTCATGCACTGGGTGTTCTCGGTCCACGCTCAATTGCATCGAGAGAGGCGCGGGACGTCCGGCCACGTGTGGCAGGGTCGATTCAAGTCCTTCCCGGCGCAGCCGGATCGCCATCTCCTCAGTGTGATCCGATACGTCGAGCGGAATCCGGTGCGGGCGCGTCTCGTGGCGAGCGCGGAGGAATGGCCGTGGTCCAGCATCCGAGAACGCGAAGGGCTCCCGGGATGGCACGGGCTCATCGTCGCCGCACCGGTGGCGCTGCCGCAGCGCTGGATCGAGTACGTCAACGCGGAGCAGGCGCCGGAGGAGCTCGCCAAGCTGCGGCAGTCGTCCGAGAAGGGAGCGCCGTTCGGCGAAGCGAGTTGGGCTCGCGGGACGGCGGAACGACTCGGGCTCGAGTCGACGCTTCGACCGAGGGGTAGACCACGAGGCCCCGGCTCGCGCCGAGGCCTCTCCGTGAATTTGAAAGAAAAAGGGGCCTGACCCCTTTTCTACCCTTTTCTAGAACTGGAACAGCTGGAGTTGAATGAGGAACTGGTTGCGGTCGGGGAGTCCGTCGGTGGAGATCCGGGCCGCGCTGGCCTTCAGGCTGCGCTGGTGCCCCTTCATCCACCACGCGAAGCCCACGCCGGCGACGTCCTGGTCGGCGGTCGCCGCGTCGTCGAAATCGCGCGCCGCGTACTGCACGAACGGGGAGAACCGCCCCTTGCCGAAGTGATACCCGAGCTCGACGAGCCCGGCGGTCTGCTTCGCCAGCGACGTCATGAACGTGCCGCCGTCGATCGACGTGTAGTCGGCCTGGATCGTGATGCCCTGCTGGCCGCCGGCGATCGGCCAGTCCCAGAACACGTCGGCGCCGTACAACGCGTAGTCCTTCTGCACGTCGTAGGATGCGCCGATCGCGAGGATCTTCTTCGTGCCGTGGTACGTCCCGCCGTAGAAGAACCCGGTCTCCGCCTCGAACGGGTACCACACGAGCCGACCGCTGGTGCGGAACGCGTTCTGCGCCCCCGGGCCGCGGACCCCCTGGAAGACCCCCAGCCGGTACTCGAGCTTCTTGCCGAACGGATACCCGCGGACCTGGACGCCGTAGTCGCGTCCGACGCGCTCGCCGGCGGCGGTGCTCTCCAGGAACGAGTAGGGGCCGTAGTCCACCGGGAGCAGCGTTGCCGCGCTCTGGATGTGGTTGTGCGACAGCGGGAACAGCATCATCCCCGCGTCGACCTTGAACGCGTCGGCGTGGTCGTAGGTGAGGAACGCGTCCTGGATGTACACGTCGCTCGACCCCTTGGCGCCGGTGGGGTTCGCCTCCGTGTCGGGATCGGTCTTGCCGATGTTCGGGCTGTCGGTCTCGAAGAAGAACAGCCACTTCTCCGCGACCTTCCCGCCGAACAGGATGCGGAACCGGCGCAGGAACAGGTTCTGCGAGGTCCCTTCGCCGTCGGGCATCTCGAGCGCCTCTCCCTGGGCCTGGAGCAGGAAGCCCAGTTTCATCGACGCCTTGCCGTCCTTGCTCTCGATCTGCAACTGCGCGAACGCGGGGGCCGAACACGCGAGGAACGCGGCGCCCGCCAGGATGAAACGTCGTGCGATCACCGTGTCCTCCTACTCGGCGCCGATGCCGAGGTACGTCCGCAACTTCTCGTCGTCGAACTTGGCCGATGCGGTGTCCTCCTTCGTCAGGAGCGACACGAGGATGCCGACGACGAACGAGGCCGTCATCGACACGATCGCGGGGTTCTTGAGCCCGAACAGCGCTTCCTTGTTCTTGAAGATGTCCACCCACACCGTCGGGCTGATCGTGATGAGGATGACCGTGAGGATCGAACCGGTCAGGATCGAGGCCACGGCACCGGCGGTCGTGAACCGTCTCCACACGATGGAGAGCAGCAGCGAGGGGAAGTTCGCGCTGCACGCGATGGCGAACGCGAGGCCGACCATGAACGCGACGTTCTGGTCCTTGAACACGATGCCGAGCATCACCGCGAAGATGCCGAAGACCACGGTCGCCCAGCGCGCGACCTTGACCTGCTCGGTCTCGCTGGCCTGCCCGCGCTTGATCACGCTGACGTAGATGTCGTGCGACAGCGCCGAGGCGCCCGCCAGGGTGAGTCCGGCGACCACCGCGAGGATCGTCGCGAACGCGACGGCCGCGATGAACCCGAGGAACGGGGTTCCGGCGAGCTGCTCGGCCAGGAGCGGCGCCGCCATGTTCCCGCCCTTGTCGATCGCCGCGATGACGTCGCGACCGACGAGCGCCGCCGCGCCGAAACCGACGATCGGGATGATGATGTAGAAGTAACCGATGAAGCCGGTCGCGTAGAGCACCGACACGCGCGCGGCCTTCGCGTCGGGCACCGTGTAGAAGCGCATCAGGATGTGCGGGAGCCCGAGCAGGCCGAACATCAGGGCGAGCCCGAGCGACACCGCGTCGATCGGATTCGTCACGAGTCCGCCGGGCTCGAGCGCGGCCTGACCGTACTTCGCCGACACCGCGCCGTAGAGCGTGCCGGGGTTGAAGCCGAACTTCGCGAGGACCATCAGCGTCAGGACCGTCACGCCGCCGAGCAGCAGCACCGCCTTGATGATCTGGACCCAGGTCGTCGCGATCATGCCGCCGAAGAGGACGTACGCCAGCATCACCGCGCCCACGATGACGACGGCGAACTCGTAGGGGATGCCGAACATCAGCTTGATGAGGTTCCCCGACCCGACCATCTGGGCGATCGTGTAGAAGAGCACGGTCAGGATGCCGCCGATCGCCGACGCGATCCGCACGGGCGTCTGCCGGAGCCGGAAGGCGACGACGTCCGCGAAGGTGTACTTGCCCAGGTTTCGCAGCGGCTCGGCGACGAGGAACATCAGCGCCGGCCAGCCGACGAGCCAGCCGGTCGCGTAGATCATCCCGTCGTATCCCTTCATCGCGACGAGGCCCGCGATTCCCAGGAACGAGGCTGCGCTCATGTAGTCGCCCGCGAGCGCCAGTCCGTTCTGGACGGCGCTCACGCTGCGGCCCGCGGCGTAGAAGTCCTTGGTCGAGCGCGTGCGTTTCGCCGCCCAGTAGGTGATGACGAGCGTCAACGCGACGATGATGAGAAAAAACGTGATCGCCGAGGCGGTCGGGGTTCCGAGAGTGGTTTCCACGGCCCCCCCTACTCGCCGACCTGGTCTTTGAGCCGCCGAACCTCGACGTCGTACCGGCGGTTCGCCCACACGACGTAGATCGCGGTCAGGACCCAGGAGATCAGGATGACGCCGACGCCGGCGGGGATGCCCACGGTGGTGGACTCGCCGAGCTTGCGCGCCAGGAAGGGCTTGTCCCACGCGATCAGCAGGATGTAGCCGTAATACATGATGAAAAGCGCGAGCGTCAGCACGATCGACACGGCCCAGCGCTTGGAAACCATGCGCTTGAACTCCGCCGAATCGAGCATCTCGCGAGGCGACCG
The DNA here is from genome assembly GCA_036376135.1 of Candidatus Polarisedimenticolaceae bacterium. NCBI lineage: Bacteria > Pseudomonadati > Acidobacteriota > Candidatus Polarisedimenticolia > Candidatus Polarisedimenticolales > Candidatus Polarisedimenticolaceae > Candidatus Polarisedimenticolaceae bacterium. The sequence continues at coordinate 15,407 of DASVAW010000030.1, forward strand.
TTTCATGCCCCACCTCCTAACCGCCGCGAGGTTTCGCCGCGGTGCGCGCGATTCTGCGCGACTTCCCGCGGCTGGGAAGGGGGGACTACCTGACAATCATCAAGTTCTTATAGTTAGGCGGAGTGCAAGGAAGAGCTCGGCGGCGGCGAGGGCGTCCGCCAGAGCATCGTGGTGGTCGTGCGGCGGCAGCCCCAGCGCCTCGCGTGCGTCGGCGAGTCCCGTGCGGGGTGGCGGGGGATGCGGGGTGAATCGGTGGCGCCGGCGGTGGGCTTCCAGCAGCAGATCGATCGTGTCCACCACCTTCGGTCGAGGCCAGGGCCTGCCGTGGCGCCGGTACGCCTCTCGAAGGAACGCGACGTCCAGCGGCGCGTGGTGCGCGAGCAACGCTCCCTCTCCCAGACGCCGGTCGACTTCGGCGAGCACCTCGCGCTCGGTCGGCGCGGCGGCGGCCGAACCGGGGAGGATCTCGTGGATCCGCAACCCTTCGGACTCCTCCGTGGCGACGCCGTCCTGCCGCACGAGGGAGTGGTACCGCTCGCCGTAGCGGATCACGCCGTCGCGGATCGGCACCATCCCCACGGAGACGATGCGGTCCGCCCTCGGGTTCAGACCGGTCGTCTCGAGGTCGACCGACCAGAGCACGGCGAGGTCGCCGCCCCCCCGGAGCCGGGCGAGCAGGCGATCAAGCCAGCCGCTCAACCGAATGCCTCAGCGCGGCGGCCTCCTGGATCTGGCGGATGGCGACGAACACGTCCTTGAGCTGGCTGCGCTCGAGGGAGGAGAGGCTCTCGAGGGGAATGCGATGGGACGGCCGCCGGCCGTCGCGCAGCGCGCGCAGCTGCTCCCGGAGGCGCAGGCCCAGCAGGAACCGGAACGCTTCGGCGAGCGTGGCCGCGCCTTCGCCGCTGAGCGTGCCCGCGCGTGCGGCGTCCTCGAGCCGGTCGAGGGTGGGCCGCGACGCCGAGCCCGCCTCGAGCGCGTAGAGCCGCGCCAGGCTCACGATCGGGACGATGCCGCCCTTCTTGAGGTCGACGCCGCCGTCGTCCTCGCGGATGTGGCGGAACGCGCCGAGAGGCGGACGCAGCCCGAGCGAGGCGCGGGCGAAGTGCGCGAGGAAGACCTTCTCCCGACCGGCGTCGAGCACGAGCTGGTGCAGCGGCGCGAGATCGAGCGTGCCGTGAACCGGCCGGAAGTCGAAGAAGTTCAGGGCCTCGAGCAGGGCGCGCGGCTCGGGTGTCTCGATCCACCCGCGGAAGGTCGCGACCCAGCTCGCGAGCGGCTTGCGCCAGCGCGTGGCCATGAACCCGCCGTGGCAGCGGGGGAACGACGCGGCCTCGAGCCAGCCGACGACCCGCTCCGCGAGGGCGCCGAAGTACGCCTCGCCCCCTCCGTCGGCTCCTGCGAACACCAGCGCGTTGTCCTGATCGGTGGCGAGGGTCTGCTCCATGCGTCCTTCGGACCCGAATACGATCCACGCGTACGGGCCGGGGGGCGGGCCCGCCTCCGCCTCCGCCGCGCGCAGCAGCCGCGACGCCAGGGCGTCGTGCACGCGGGAGACGACCGGTCCGATCTGCGCCGCGCCGAGCCCTCCCCACGACAGGGTCTCCACCATCGCCTTCAGCTCGACGGCGAAACGCGGGAGGTCGGCGGGGACCTCGAGACGATCCACGTGACGGAACACGTGGAGCGGGCTTTTGACCTGGAGCCGCAGGAGATCGGTGTCGGTGATCACTCCGGTGATCGTGTCGCCGTCGACGAGCGGCGCGTGATGCACCCGGTGCTCGAGCATGAACAGCAGCGCATCGAGCAGCGTCGCGCGCGCCTCGAGCGTTTTCATCGGGCGCGTCGCCACCTCCGCCACGCGCGTCTCCGGACCGCGCCCCTCGGCGAGGACGCGGCTGCGAAGGTCGCGGTCGGTCAGGATGCCCGGGGGCTCGCCGTCGACGATGAGCGAGCTCGTTCCGGAGTCGCGCATCCGGCGCGCGGCCTCGCCCACGGTGCGCTCGGGCGCGATCCGCAGCGGCGGACGTGTCGGCAGCGTGCTCACCGGCGTTCCGAGCTCGGCCCCGACCGGCAGGGGCTGGACGCTCGCCGACCTTCGCAGGCGCTCGCTGAGGTCGACGAGGAAGTACTCCGCGAAGGCCGGAGCCTGCATCAGCCACGAGAAGACGGGGCCGGGGATCCGGTAGAGGAGCGATTCCTCCGAGGCGATCGCGTCGACGTGGGGCGCCGTGGCGCCGATGAGCGAGGGGAAGCCGAAGCACTCCCCCTCCTCGAGCACCTGCACGACCTGGCCGTCGCGCTCGAGCCGCACCGTGCCCTTGCGCACCACGTAGAGGTACTCGCTGCGCGCGCCGCCGCGACGGAGCACGAGCGCGCCGGCCGGCGCGAACTCGATCTCGAGGTTCTCCTCGATCCGCCGCACCGCGGCGGAATCGAGGACGTCGAACGGCGGGTGGGAGCGGAGGAACGCGATCGGCTCCATGACGCGGCGGAGTGTACCGCCGCGGAAAAGGGGCCTGGCCCCTTTTCGGTCAGCGTCCCTTCTTCTCGACGAGCTTCGGCCAGTTGGCCTCGGCGTCCCGGGTGTGTCCCGCGACGTCGGCGTCGAACGCCTTCTTGATGTCGGCGTTCTTGTTGAGGATCAGGCGCCCGCCGAGGAGCTGCCACGTCGAGATCTCGACGGGCGCGAGCGCGTTCTTCGCGACGCCGTACGCGCAGTAGCCGCCGTAGGCGGGAGCGTACTTCGCGGGGTCCTTGTCGAACAGCGCCTTGTGTTCGGCGGTGGCGAAGCGATACGTGGCGCCTTCGTACGTGGAGGTGAACGTCGCGATCCCGAGGAGGGGTTTCCCGACGGTGACGAAGCCGACGGCGTCGTACCCCTGGAGCGCGAGCCCCGAGGCGTCGGTGTTGACGAGGTCCTTGGCGAGCGCGGCGCCGGAAGCGAAGACGGCGACGGCGGCGAAGCTCAGCAGGCGTCGGATCATGGCGGTTCTCCGGGTTGAAGGTTCCCCGCAGAGATGCCGTCCGCCGCCGCGTCGTTTCGCTAGAACGCGGAAACCTCCTTCTGCCCCTCCCTCGGAAGCCGGAGGTAGACCTCCGTATCGGCTTCCGCGCACACCTCGCCGGCGACGTCGGTCGCCACGACCCGGTGCGCTCGCGCGAAGCGACCCCCGCTTCGCAGCGCGGAGACGGCGTCCTCGACGTCCGCCTCGCCGATCTCGAAGGAGATCGTCAGCGCGGTCCTGGCCGGCTTCACGTAGCGGATCGACGCGCCGCGCAGCCACGCCTGCACGCGCAGGCCGCGGTGGGCGAGGATCTGCCAGTAGAGGATCGCGCACACGGGGTCGAAGGCGGCGAAGACCGTCCCTCCGAAGGTGGAACCGTTGAGGTTCCTCGTGAGCAATCCGCGGCGGACCCGCACCGTCGCGCGCCGGAAGTCGGGCGAGATCGAGACGATCCGGATCCCCTGGAGCAGCCACGGCGGGAACAGATTCAGCACCCACTTCACCTGCCGGGGCGAGAGGGCGCGGGGCGGGCGCGGGGCGCTCACGGCAAGGGCGTCGGTTCGTGAGGCCGATCGAAGCCCCTCGCGGCTGGCTCCCCGACGACGCCGACGCACGGTCGCATGCACACTCCCTTCCTGGGCCGAACCCCCACCATGATGCAACCGTCCGCCAACCGTCACCGCGATCCGGTCAGGAACGCGTCGGGCTCTCCCGGACCTCGCGAAGCAGCAGCGCGATGACGAAGAGCAGCGCCACCGCGGCGAGCTCGAGGAGCCGGGAGGCGGAGTAGCCGTTGATCACGGTGTAGTCGAAGAGGTTCGCCGCCTTCTCGACGACCGCCAGCGCGGCGAGGACGAAGGCCAGCAGGAAGAGGCTCCGGTTGACGAGGCTGGACAGATTGGACATCGCGACCTCCGTTCAGCCGCGCACGATGCGACGGGCGTTGATCAACTCCCCCGTGGTCGCGCGGTACACCGCGACGCGGACGACCCCGTCGTGGTCCTCGAACCAGAGCTGCACGAGGTCGGGGTACTGACCGGCGCTCGAGACCCCCGCCAGACGCCCCCAGGAGGCGGGAACGACGTCGCCCGACGGGAGGGTCTCCGCGGCGGCCGCGCGGGTCCTCACGTCGGGGGCGCCGAGACGGCGACATCCCGGCAAGGCGACGATCAACGCCAGGCACACGAACGCTCCAACGACGGTTCTTCGCATGGTTCCTCCTCCGGATGGGCCGAATCCCGGGGCCTGAAGGGATGGACGTGCGCGCACGGTCCCCTCCGCGGGTTGGGTTGCCGCGAACGATGGGACCCTAACCCTGTCGGACCGTGGCGGTCAATCGGGATCAGGTCCGCAGGGTGAAGGGGTTGAAGTCGGTGTCGCGGTCGTAGTAGTCCTCGCTTTCGGCGCGCTTCAGCCACCCGACGATCTTGTAGGTGACCGGCGTCGCGAGGGCCTCCCAGGCGCACTTGATCAGGTAGTTCGTCGCCATCACCTGGAGGACGAGCTCCGGGGGCCAGGTTCCCAGGAAGGCGACCGAATAGAAGATGAGCGAGTCGGCGGCCTGGCCGACGAGGGTCGAGCCGATCGTGCGCTGGTAGAGCCGCCGCCCCTGCGAGAGGATCTTGAGCTTCGCGAGGACGTAGGAATTGCAGAACTCGCCGGCCCAGAAGCCGAGCAGCGATGCCAGCACGATCCGCCACGTCGAGCCGAGCGCGGTTTCATAGGCCGCCTGGTGCGGCCAGTCGGCGGCCGGCGGGAAGGCGAGCACGACGAACGACATGAACGACGCGAAGGCGAGGGCGGCGAACCCCGCCCAGACCGCCCGTCGGGTGCGCGCGTACCCGTACACCTCGGTCAGGACGTCGCCGAAGATGTAGGAGACGGGGAAAAAGAGCACGCCGGCGCCGAACTTCACATCGCCGATCTGCGCGATCTTGGCGGGGCCGATCAGGTTCGCGCACAGGAGGACCGTGACGAACGCGGCCATCACGAAGTCGTAGTAGCGGTATCGTCGTTCGGTCACGGAAACCCCCGGGAAACCGGCGGCACCCTAACACGGTGGAGGGCAGCCGATGTTCTCGAAGGACCCAGGAAAGCTGCGCATCCCCGACACGACCCAGGCCCTTCCCGGACGGACCGCGCCGATGCGGATCACCGGGAAACACCTCGTCCTCGGAACGGTCATGAAACCCCCATTTCCGGCCGGTTTCGAGCAGGTGCAGGTCGGCCTCGGCTGCTTCTGGGGAGCGGAGCGGAAGTTCTGGCAGCTCCCCGGCGTCCACACGACCGCGGTCGGGTACTCGGGGGGGCTCACTCCCAACCCCGACTACGAGGAGGTCTGTTCCGGCCTGACGGGACATGCCGAGACGGTCCTCGTCGTCTACGACCCGGCGAAGGTCTCCTTCGACGAGATCCTGCGCGTCTTTTGGGAGAGCCATGACCCCACGCAGGGGATGCGTCAGGGAAACGACCGCGGCACGCAGTACCGCTCCGCGATCTATGCCTATTCCGACGCGCAGCTCCGGGTCGCCGAGGCCTCCCGCGACGCCTACCAGGCGAAGCTCGCCGAGGCGGGATACGGCGCCATCACGACGGAAATCCGGGAGGCGCCGGAGTTTTACTACGCCGAGGACTACCACCAGCAGTACCTCGCCAAGAACCCGAACGGGTACTGCGGGCTGGGCGGGACCGGGGTGACCTGCCCGATCGGCGTCGCGAAGGCCACCTGATCCGCTACGCCGCCCCGACCGCCGCCGCGAGCGTGACCGGCGCCACCGGGTAGCGCATCGCCGCGGCGATCGGCGTCGGCTTCGGCCAGCGCCGCACGCACTCCGCCAGCCGATCCGGGGTCCCGAGATCGCTCCATCCGCAGAACGGAACGGTCACGAGGCGCAGGCGGTCCTCCGATCCCTGCAGGAGCTCGCGGGAGAAGTCGGACGTCGGGATCGACGCATAGAGACGCGCCAGGGCGACCCCATCCAGCGAACCGTCGGAGCGGCGCGGCGCCAGGGCGAGTGCGTGGAGCAGCGACGGCCGGCGCCGGAGGTAGAGCGCCTTCAGCGCGGGTCCCTTCGCGACCATCAGGAAGGAGTTCCACACGCCGCCGCGGCGCATCAGCTCCGCGGCGAACGTCGCATCCGGCTTCTCCACGAACGCCTTCACGCGGAAGGAGCCGTCGGTCGCCTCGTTCCCCGGGACGATCCACCCGTACTCCGAGTCGGGGGCGTCCGGTTCGATCCCCAGCAGCACGATGCCTTCCGGATCGCGCCGGACCTCGTCGAGCCCGCGCCGCAGCGCGCGGGCCATCACCGCCTCGTCGGCGACGAAATGGTCCGAGGGGAGCATCACGACGGTCGCGTCGGGATCGCGGCGCAGGATCTCGAGCAGGGGCAAGAGCACCCCCGCCGCGGTGCCGCGGTTGAGCGGCTGGGCGACGACGTTCTCCTCCGGGAGCTCGGCGAGCTCGTCCCGCCACCAGAGCCGGTGCTCCTCGGCGACGATCGCGAGCGTGCGCTCCGGGGGGGCGATCCGCGCGGCGCGGGAGAGGGCGTCCTGAAGGAGGGACGGTCCTCCGGCGAGCGAGCAGAACTGCTTGGGAACCGACGCGCCGTTCCCCAACCGCGTCAGCCCGCTCAGCCGCGTGCCCGACCCCGCGGCCAGCACCAGCGCCCACGTTTCGCCTCGACCTCGTGCCAGTCTCATCGCGTCGCCTCCCTCGTCAGCCGTGATGCGCGGCCTCGAGGGCCGGTTTCGGTTTCGTCTCCGGTTTCACGGCGTCGACGTCGAGGTACTGCACCAGGTCCTTCGAGAAGAACAGGTCGAGCGTCCAGTCGAGCGCGACGCGCAGCTTCTTCTCGAAGCGGGGAAGCTTCGAGAGATAAATCGTGCGCCACATCCACCACGCGAGAAAGCCGGAGAAGTTCACGCCGAGAATCCGCGCGACACCCGTGCGTCGGCCGATCGAGGCGAGAAGTCCGAGCGTCGCGAAGGTGAAGGGGCGGAGGGCTTCTCCGCGGATCGACGCGGCGACGTTGCGGGCGAGCGTGCGCCCTTCGCGGATCGCGTGCTGCGCGGTGGGGGGATGGAAGCCCCCCGTGCCGTCGGGGACCGACGCCGCGTCGCCCACCGCCCAGACCCCGGGGTGGCCCGGGACGCGAAGGTATGGGTCCACGAGCACGCGCCCGCGTTCCTTCATACAGGGAAGCTCCGCCAGCATCGGGTTCGCGGCGGTCCCCGCGGTCCACACGAGGGTGCGGGCCTCGACCGTCGTGCCGTCGGTGAGGCGGACGAGGTCGCCCTCCACCCTCGAGACCCTGGCCGAGGTGCGGATCTCGACGCCGCGCTCGGCGAGTTTCCGCTGGGCGTACCGCCCGAGCTCGGGGCCGAGCTCGGGGAGCACCACCTCCTGCGAGTGGACGAGGACCATCCGGAGGTCCTCGCGCTTCACGTTCGGGTAGTGCGGGAGGGCCTCGCGGACGAAGTCGTTCATCGCCGCGATCGTCTCGACTCCCGCGAAGCCGCCGCCCGCGACGACGAAACCCAGCAACGGGCGCCGCTCGTCGCAGGCGCACTCGGTGTCCGCCTCCTCGAGGTGCGCGATCATCCGGTTCCGCAGGTGCATCGCGTCGGCGAGCGTCTTCATCGTCCGTGCGCGCTCGGCGACCCCGGGAAGGCCGAAGAAGTTCGTGACCGAGCCGAGGGCGAGCACGAGGTGGTCGCAGGTGACCTCGTGTTCGTGACCGTCGGAGCCGTGGCGGAGCACCGCCGTCTTCGAAGGAAGGTCCACGCGGACGACATCCCCCTCGAAAAACTTCACGCGTCGGAGCAGCTTGCGCACCGGGCTGACGATGTTCGTCGGGTCGAGATCGCTCGCGGCGACCTCGTGCAGCATCGGCGTGAAGAGGAAGAAGTTCTCCCGGCCGACGAGGGTGATCTCGACGTCGGGGTCGCAGCCGATCGTGCGGTCGAGCTCGAGGGCGGTGTAGATCCCGCCGAACCCTCCGCCGAGGATGAGAATCCTTGTCCTGGTCTTCATGGCGGCGGTGGGATGCCGCGCCCGCGTCCCGGGATTCGCGAAACCGGTTCGCCCGGAGCGGCATCCCAGCTTCGAGTCGGCGCTCCGGGCGCCGAGGGAGGACGCCGGAATGCTGGAGCCCCGGGCCGTCGGATTCTCCGTGACCCACATGGACGCGCTGGCGGCGTGGGCGATCTGGACCGGCGGGCTGGCCTGCGCGATGTGGACCGCGCACCGGGAACGGCGCCGCCGCGGCGATGCCGATCCGGCCTCGGGGTTCCCCGTCGGAGGGCCGGTCCCCTCGATCGAGGATCCCGCCGTCGACGCGGACGCCCTGCTCGTCCGACGACTCCGGGCGGGCGAACGGCGCGCCTTCGAGGACGTGGTCCAGCGCTACAGCGGCCGGATGCTGGCCGTCGCGCGGCGATTCGTCCGCGAGCCGGAGGATGCCCGCGACGTCGTCCAGGAGGCGTTCATCTCCGCATTCCGCAACTTCGACAGCTACCACGGCGAGGCGCGCCTTTCCACCTGGCTTCACCGGATCGTGGTGAACGCCGCGCTGATGCGGATCCGCAGCCGGAGCCGCAGGCCGGAGGAGTCGATCGAGGCGTTGCTCCCGAAGTTCGGCGAGGACGGCCACTCGGTGCAGCCCGCGCACCTCTGGGTCGAGACGACCCACGAGAGCGTGGAGCGCGAGCAGCGCGCCGCGCTCGTGCGCCGCTGCATCGACGAGCTGCCGGATTCGTACCGGACCGTGCTGCTCATGAGGGACATCGAAGAGCTCGACACGGCCGAGACGGCGGCCCTGCTCGGGACGACCGAAAACGCCGTCAAGATCCGGCTCCATCGCGCGCGGCAGGCCCTTCGCGCCCTGTTGGACCCCCACCTGCGGAGGACGCGCGCATGATCACCTGCCGAGATTTCGTCGAGTTCCTGTGGGCCTACGTCGCCGGGGAGCTCCCTTCCGACCAGCGATCCGAGTTCGACGCGCACATGGCGATCTGCCCGCACTGCGTCAACTACCTCGACTCGTATGCGAAGACCGTTCGGCTCGAGAAGGCGGCGTTCGAGAACCTCGACGAGCCCGTTCCCACCGAGATGCCCGAGGAGCTCGTGAAGGCGATCCTCGCCGCGCGGGGAAAGGGCGGGCGGTAGCCTCAGCTCCGCCCGCCCCTTCCGATCAGAGCCTCACCCGATACACGCTCGTCCTTGCCGTGAGGAACAACGTCCTCCCGTCGTCCCCCCCGAATGCGAAGTTCGCCGGGAGCTCGGGAAGCCGGATCGTGCCGAGGTGTTTCCCCGCGGCGGAGAGGACCCACACGCCGCCGGGACCGGAGACGAAGAGGTTCCCGCGGGGATCGACCTTGATCCCGTCGAGCGCCTCGGACTCCGGAGCCGCGCCCATGTCGAAGAAGACACGACCGTTCGCGAGACCGCCGTCCGGCCGGACCTCGTAACGCATCACGACCTTCCTCTTCGGGTCCCAGTTGGCGACGTACAGGTACGTCTCGTCCGGGGAGAAGGCGAGGCCGTTCGGGCCGAGCAGATCCTTCGAGACCACCTTCAACACGCCGTCCTTCAGTGCGAACACCCCGTAGAAGGGGAGCTCGCGCCGCGGGTCGTCGTGGTACTTCGGAAGCCCGAACGGGGGATCGGTGAAGTAGAGGGTGCCGTCGGAACGGTAGACGAGGTCGTTCGGGCTGTTGAGACGTTTCCCCTCGAACCGGTCGGCGAGGACGGTGATCGCCCCGTTCGGTTCGAGGCGCACGACGCGCCGGCGGCCGTGTTCGTCGATCGTGAGACGCCCCTCGGCGTCGAGGGCAAGCCCGTTCGATCCGGGCTGGCCGTATTCACCCACGTCGAGCCCGGCGTAGCCGCTCTTGGTGCGATAGACGCTCACCTGGCCGTCCGGGGCCCAGCGATAGATCGCGTTCGCGTTGGGGTCGCTGAACAGCAGGTAGCCGCCCTGCTTCACCCAGACGGGTCCCTCCGTGAACTGGAAGCCCCGCGCCACCCGCTCGAACACCGCGTCCCTCGGAACGACGGCGTCGAGGGCGGGATCGAGGCGTTCGACGGTCGCCTTCACGACCTCGAACGCCCCGAGCTTGCCCGACTTGAAGAAGTCCAGAGTCGCCGAACGCACCCACACGCGGTTCTTCGGCGGCTCGGCAAGTGGACCGTTCGCGGCGAAAACCTCGAGCTTGAACGTGCGACCCGGCTTCGCGTCGGAGGTGAGCACGACCCGGTTGGGGGCGTTGAACCCCTTGATGAGCGCCCCTCCGGTCTGGCCGAGGACCTTGGGCAACGCCCCGTCCACGCGGATCTCGGCGTAGTCGTCGACCACGATCTCGAAAACGACCGCGTTCCCCGCCGTCGAGAGGGTCCCGACCTTCTCCGGGATCGTGACGCTCGTCCGGTACCAGGCGAACGCGCGTCCTCCCATGGTGCGGCGGGTCTCGAGGGCTTCCGGGAGGATCGCCTCGTCGGCCCCGTCCCCCTCGGCGAACCTCCACTGGGCCTTGACGAGCGCGGCGCCCTCGGCCGACTGAAGATCGACGATCGCGTCGGGATTTCCGGCCACGGGGGCGTCGGGGGTGACCTGGGCGGCGGCGGGGAGCGCCGCGAGCGCAACGGAGAGGACGACCCGGCGCATCATCGGGTCTCCTCCACCTTGACGACGTAATAGAGGAAGGGAGCCTTGACCTCGCGGAACCAGTGCGGCGTCCCCGCCGGGACGACCGCGACGTCCCCCTTCTTCAGCGTGAGGGTCTTCCCGCCGTCGATCGACGCGCCGCGAACCTCGCCGGGTGCGGTGGACTTTCCATCCACCACGCTCCCGCCGACCACGAACGTCGCCTCGCCGTCGAGCACGTGGATCGTGTCGGTTTCGGCCAGGTGGACTTCCGCGGCGCCCGCCTTCTCGCGGCGCGAGGCGTGGATCTTGTAACCCGGCACCTCGACGAGGGGCTTTCCCTCGGCGAAGGCGGCGGCGACCTCCTTCGAGGGGATGAAGGTGGTCTCGGCGGACGCGACCGACGCTCCCGCCGCGGCGGCGACGACGGCGATGTCCTCGTCCTGCTGGGCGCTCGCGGCTCCGGCGACGCCCACCGCGCCGACGACCTGCCCGTGGACGACGACGGGGACGCCCCCCTGCAGCGGGAGCAGCTCTTCGTTGGCGACGAGGGAGAGACGGCCGTTCTTGATGGCGTTCTCGAACAGGCTCGTCGGCTTGCGGAAGTTCGCCGCCGAGCGGGCCTTGGCGATCGCGATGTTGGACGCGGCGGCGAAGGTGCCGTCGAGACGGACGAGGGCGAGCAGGTTGCCGCCGTCGTCGACGACGGCGATCGCGCCGCCCGCGTCGTGCTTGCGGGCCTCGGCTTCGGCTGCGGCGACGACTGCGCGCGCTCCGCCGAGGGTGAGGGAGGGTTTGTTCTCGACGCGGGGGGCCGCCTGGGCGGCCCCCGCGATCGCGACGGACAGGAGAAGGGCGAGCGTGCGGGACACGGGGACCTCCAGGGAATGAAGGAAGGGAGTTACTTGGCGGCCGGAGTGAAGGAGGCTTCGCCGAGGTTCACTTCGGCGAAGGCGCACCAGATCTGGACCTTGGCGACGTCCTTCACGTACGAGGGGACGGTGATGGTGCGGTTGACCTTGTCGCCCTTGATCGGCAGGCGCTGGAGCAGGTAGGTGTTCCCCTTCGAGTCCACGACCTGCCAGTGCGGATCCGGGGTGTCGGGGACCTTGAAGTCATCCGACACGGTGAGGACGATCTTGCCGCCCTCGTTGGAGTGGGTCACGTAACCGGTGTTGGCCTTCGGCCCCTGGAAGGGGGTCGAATCGTGGGCGGCCAGCGCCGGCGCGGCGACGAAGGCCAGGACGGCGGCGGCCAGGGTGAGCTTGCGGATCATCTCGGGATCTCCTTTCGAGTTCGGGACGTCGTGTCCCGCGCAGGGTGGGATTCCCGGTCCCGAAAGGCGTTACGAGGTTTCAGCCGCTCCAGGCGGCGACGAGGCGGAGCACGTCGCGCGTCGTCGCGGGGCGCGATCCCCTCTCCACGTTCGCGCGGCCGATCTCGAAGGCAAGCCGCCACTGCGCGAACAACGTCCTCCACGCGCGGACGACTCCGTGGCGCGGGTCGTAGATGTGCGTCGACTCGGAGAGGACGCCGTTGAGCTCGAGGATCTTCAGGTTGCGCCCGGCGAGCAGATCCGCCTCGGTCGGGGCGCGCAGGTCGAACCGCCCGAAATGGAAGCCACGGACGCCGCGGGCGATCGCGTCGATCGCCGCGATGAGCTCCGGAGTCGCGAACCGCGCGCCGTCGAGGAAGATCGCGCCGCGGCAGTGATTGCCGATCGTCGCCAGCGGGACGCGCTCGCCATCGGGAGGGATCTCCTCCAGGCGGTCGGCGAGTCGCTCGAGGTAGATCCCCGCCATCGCGACGGCGCGCGGATCGTCCAGCACGAGCGCTTCGATGCTGCGGCGGCCGTCGCCGGTGACGAACGGGAGCCTCTTCTCGGTGATCGAGATCACGCGGTCGTCGGCCCAGAACACCCCGAGCTCGGGCCCTTCGACGTACTCCTGGATCAACACGTCGCGCGTCGCCTCACGCAACGCGCGGTCGAGCGCCTCGCGGTCGCGCGCGATCACGACCCCCTCGCCGCGCTCGCCGACATCGGGCTTCACGACGACGGGGAACTCCGCGGTGTCGGCGGTGCGAAAGGCGGCGATCGGGGCGCCCGACGCGGCGAGCCCCTCGAGGATGGCGCGTTTGGACTCGCCGACCAGCCCTCCCGCGGGAAACGCCGGGTTGGCGGCGGTGAAGACCCAGAGCGAACGGTGCTTCAGGGCGAGCCAGGCGACCCAGGCGATGACCGGCGGGTAGAACAGACACCGGGGCCAGAACTCCCACCGCGTCCACCGGCGCCAGAAGCCGACGAGCGCGCGCCTTCCCCTCCAGGTGGCGAGCCGCGTCGCGACGACGAGGGCGAGCGCTCCGAGGACGAAGGCGACCGGAGAAGGCACCGGCAGGGAAGCCGACGCACCCACGAGCAACGGCACCCACACGACCGCTCCGAGGAGCATCAGAAGGGAGACGCGTACGAGGCTTTCCGCCAGGAGCCCCGAGGCCACGTAGGTCGGAAGACGCATCCCCGGCACGAAGCGCGCGACGAGGATCGCGGCGTCGCCGCGCCGCGCGAACCAGAGTTCGGCGCGCCGCCAGGCGTCGGCGCGGATGCGGCGCCGAAGCCACGCGCGCCCCGCGCCCCGTCCGGCGAGCGCCAGCGCGACGTCCCCGACCCAGATGCCGAGCAGGCACGCCAGCGTCGCGGGGAAAAAGCCGAGCTCCCCTCGGGCGACGAGAACCCCCGCCGCGATGCAGGCGAGGTCCTCGCTCGCCAGCGTGAATAGGGCGAGGCCCGCCAGCAGCGCGGTCATCGGGCCGCCGCCGACTCCCAGTGGCGAAGGGTCGAGGGGGCCACGCCGAACTCCTCGGGGGGCTCGATCCCGAAGCTCCGGAGGAACACCGCGACCAGGGCGTAGTGGTGGATCGTGTGGCTCAGCAGCGCGTCGATCTCGCGGCCGACCGAGCTCACCGCGTCGCGCGTGCTTCCCTCTCCGCGGGCCCGCAGGCCGCGGTCCGGCGCGCGAGCTTCCGTCGACTCCAGCCGGTCGGCGAGATCGTCCATGCGTCGCGCCGCCTCGCCGGGAGACGACTCGAACCCCGCGTCGCGGCGACGGCTCTCGTAGTCGATGCGGCCGGCCGCCGCGCCGTCGAGGAACGCCTCGTAGAACTCCGCGACGTGCCGGAGGTGCTTGCCGATCGTGCCGCCGGGGAGCATCGGCAACGTGGACGTGAACTGCTCGGCGGGGAGGGAGCGTGCGATCGCGGCCCCCTGCCGGAGCAGCGCCGCATTCAGGAGAAGGCCGCTCTCCGGTGCAGCTGTCGAACCGTCGTGCACAAGGCCTCCGCGAGGACCTTGCGGTCCGCGTGGTGCCGCGCTCCGGGACCGAAGACGACCTTCGCCTCGAATCCCGGCAGCCGCAGCAGGTCGAAGAAGTGCCGGAGAAAGGTCATGTCGCCCCACCAGGCCACCGCTTCGCGGGCCGAAGGAGACCCCTCCGGCGTGCGGTAGGCGACGGCGCAGCAGGTGAGCGGAGCCGCGCCGGACGCCGCGGGCTCGAGGAGCGACGACTTGAACGGGAGCACCTGCGATCCGTCGGTACTCGTCCCCTCGGGAAACAACACGACGGAGCGGCCGTGCTCGAGGGCTCCGCGCATCGCGGCGGCGACCCGGCCGACGTCGGTGCGCCGCTCGCGGTCGATGAAGACGGTGTCCACGGCGCGGGCGAGGTAACCGATCACCGGCCACCGCGCGACCTCGGACTTGGCCACGAAGGCGCAGTCGGTCAGGGTGGCGAGGATCATCACGTCGATGTAGCTGACGTGGTTCGACACGAGCAGCGTCGCACCCCTCGGGACCTCTCCCTCGACCGAGACGGTGGCGCCGAAGATCCGGACGAGACCGCGCGACCAGAACCGCTGCACCCGCGCGTTCCACCTCGCGCGCGCCGATCCCGCGGTCACGACGTGCCCGGCGAACAGGACGAGGGCGACGCCGGCGGTGAACGCCGCGAAAAGCGCGGAGCGGAGCAGGGCGCGCATGAGGCTCATGCCCCCCGATTGTGGTCCGAAACGCCCGGCGCGAACAGGCGCAACACCGCCGGGTCCATCGCCGCGAGGTCGATCAGCATCAGGAAGTCGATCGTCTTGAACGCGCGGTCGATCGCGGGAGGGCCGCAGACCTTCGCGCCGTGGCGAAGGTAGGTGTGGAACAGGATCGGCAGGCGCACCGGCGCCAGCTCGCGCGAGCGCCCGTCGTCCTCGCAGGCGAACCCCGGGTTCGGCAGGACCTCGAACCCCGGGTGCTGATGTCCCGATCGCCGCAGGTCGGCAAGCGCCCGCAACCCCACCGAAGGGTCCTGGCTCGTCAGCGACGAGCACCCGAAAAGGTAACGCTTGCCGTGGGCGAGGACGTATTCGGCCAGCCCGCGCCAGAGAAGGAAGAGCACGCGGCGGTTGCGGTACGGCTTCGCGATGCAGGCGCGACCGATCTCGACCGCCTCGTCGAGGATCCCGGCGGGGAGTCCCGCGAGGTCGAACTCCCCCGCCGCGTAGAAGCCGATGCCTTCGCGGGCGCGTTCGGGGGTCTGCAGGCGGTAGGTCCCGACGACCGCGCCGGTGGCGACGTCCTCGACGAGAAGGTGGTCGCAGAACGCGTCGAAGGGGTCTTCGTCGCGCCCCGTCTTCCACGAGGCGTCGAGCCCCTCGTCGAGCTCGAGGTTGAACACCTCGAAACGCAGCCGAAGCGCGGCGTCGACGTCGCGGGAGCCCCGCGCGAGGCGAACCCGATATCCCGAGGCAACGGCTTCGAGCGGCACGACGTGCATCGACGGGTCCTCCGCGTCGGGAGTGCGATGCCGCCTGATGCGGGGTGGTTTCACGAACGCGACGAAAACGGAAACACCCCCCCGCAGCCGGCATCCCACGCGCCGGAGGACACGATGGACACCTGCACCACGCTCACCGGATGGAGGAAGGGGGCCGCCTGGGTCGCCCAGATCGGGGCCGCGGTCATCCTGGCCCAGACGCTCTTCTTCAAGTTCACCGCCGCCCCCGAGTCGGTCTACATCTTCACGACGCTCGGCATGGAGCCGTGGGGGCGGATCGGCAGCGGGGTCGCGGAGCTCGTCGCCGTCGTGTTGCTGCTCCGGGCGAGCACCGCGGTCTTCGGGGCCGGGCTCGCCATCGGTCTGATGGGCGGCGCCCTCCAGGCCCATCTCGGCAGGCTCGGCATCGAGGTCCAGGGGGACGGCGGGCTGCTCTTCGGGCTCGCCTGCACCGTCCTCGCGGCCTCGCTTGCGATCCTCGTCCTGCGCCGCCGCCAGATCCCGATCCTCGGCGAGAGGTTCGCGTGAGCTCGACTCGACGGGAGTGGCTCGAGGCCGACGGGCTCGGGGGGTTCGCGTCGGGGACCGCGTCGGGGATCCGCACGCGGCGCTACCACGCGCTGCTCCTCGCCGCGGCCCGCCCTCCCGCCGAGCGATTCGTGCTGGTGAACGGCCTCGAGGCGACCGTGGCGACCGCCGCGGGGCGCTTCGCGCTGAGCTCGCAGCGTTACGCCCCCGGGGTCGTGCACCCCGACGGCGCGGCGCGGATCGTGTCGTTCACGGCGACGCCGTGGCCGCGCTGGACGTTCCGTCTCGAGGACGGAACCGTCGTCGAGCAGGAGATCGTCGTGCCGCGCGGGGCGCCCGCGGTGCTCGTGCGTTTCCGCGCGAGCGCTGCGGCGATCCTCACGATTCGGCCCCTGATGTCCGGGCGCGACTTCCACGCTCTCCAGCGCGAGAACGGCGCGTTCCGTTTCGACGCCGAGCCCGCGGGCGACGGCGTGCGTTTCCGGCCGTACGACGGCGTTCCGGCGACCCGCGTGAGGTCGAACGGGATCTACCGGCCGGCTCCGGACTGGTACCGCAACTTCGAATACGAGGAAGAGCGCGCACGCGGCCTGGACTTCGTCGAGGACCTCGCGTCCCCGGGGGAGTGGTCGTTCGACCTCTCGACGGGGGAGGCGTGGATGCTCCTCGTCGCGGAGGTTCCGGGGGCGGAGCGCACCCCGGAGCCCGAGGCGATCGTCGAACTCGAGCGCGCTCGCTGCGACCGTGCCGTCGAGGCGTACCTCGTCGAGCGCGATCGCGGCCTCACGCTGATCGCGGGATACCCGTGGTTCGGCGACTGGGGGCGGGACACCTTCATCGCGATCCGGGGACTGTGCCTGGCGACCGGCCGCCGGAAGGAGGCGGGCGCGATCCTCTCGGCGTGGGCGGGCGCGGTGTCCGAGGGGATGCTCCCGAACCGTTTCCCGGACCATGGCGAGACCCCCGAATACAACAGCGTGGACGCCTCGCTGTGGTACGCGATCGCGGTCCACGAGTACCTCGCTTCGGGGAAGACCCCGGTGAGAGAGCGCGACCGCCTGCGCAAGGCGGTCGGCGAGATCCTCGAGGGGTACGCCCGCGGCACGCGCTTCGGGATCCGACTCGACGGGGACGGCCTGCTCGCCTCCGGTGTCCCGGGGGTGCAGTTGACCTGGATGGACGCCAAGGTCGGCGACTGGGTCGTTACCCCGCGCACCGGCAAGGCGGTCGAGATCCAGGCGTTGTGGCTCAACGCCCTGCGCGCCGCCTCGGCGTGGGATCCGCGTTGGACGGAAACCTGGCGACGCGGCTCGGAGTCGTTCGTCACGCGCTTCTGGAATCCCGAACGCGGCTACCTCCTCGACGTCGCCGACGTCGACCACGTTCCCGGCCGCGACGACGCGAGCTTCCGGCCGAATCAGATCCTCGCCGTCGGCGGCCTCCCCTGGAGTCTGCTTCCGCAGGCGGAGGCCCGGCGCGTGGTCGATGCCGTCGAGGCGCGGCTGTGGACGCCGCTCGGACCGCGCTCGCTCGCACCGGGCGAGCAGGGCTACGTCCCGCGTTACGCCGGCGGCGTGCTCGAACGCGACGGCGCCTACCACCAGGGGACCGTCTGGCCGTGGCTCGCGGGGCCGTTCGTCGAGGCGTGGGTTGCGGTGCGCGGCGGCACGATCGAGGCGCGGCGGGAGGCGCGCGCGCGGTTCCTCGAGCCGCTGCTCGCCCACCTCGACGACGCCGGGCTCGGCCACGTCTCCGAGATCGCCGATGCCGAGGCGCCCCACGAGCCGAAAGGGTGCCCCTTCCAGGCATGGTCGCTCGGCGAGCTGCTGCGCCTGGACCGCGTCGTGCTGCGGGAGGCGGCATGAACGCGCTGATCGAGGCGGCGGCGCTGGGCACGTTCATGGTGTCGGCGAGCGTCTTCACCGTGTTGCTCGAACACCCGGCTTCACCCTTCCGCGCCGCGATTCCGTCGGACGACGCGAGGCGGCTGCTGATCGGGATCGCGATGGGGCTCACGGCGATCGGGCTCATCTACTCCCCGTGGGGCCGCCGCTCCGGGGCGCACATGAACCCCGCGGTGACCCTCGCGATGTGGCGGCTGAAGAAGATCCCCGGCCCCCAGGCCGCCGGCTACGTCGCCGCGCAGTTCGTCGGCGGGGTGGCCGGGATGCTCGTCGCGAGGCTCCTGCTCGGGAGCGCCCTCGAGCACCCGGCGGTGAACTTCGTCGCGACGGTTCCGGGCTCGGCCGGGTCGGGCGCCGCCTTCGCGGCGGAGCTCGCGATCTCGTCGATCCTGATGCTGGCTGTGTTGGCCGCCTCGAACACCCCGCGGCTCGAGCGCTTCGCCGGAGTCGTCGCCGGGACCCTCGTCGCGACCTGGATCTTCCTCGAGGCGCCGCTCTCGGGGATGAGCATGAACCCCGCGCGCACCTTCGCGTCGGCGGCGGTCGGGAACGTGTGGGAGTCCTGGTGGATCTACTTCACGGCGCCTCCGACCGGCATGGTGGCGGCGGCGTCGCTCTATTCCGCCCTGAGAGCGGGGCACGTGCGTTGCCTCTGGCACGCCTGCGAGGCGAGTCGATGAACGACAACCGCTACGACGTCATCCTCATCGGCACCGGGGCGGGGGGCGGCACGCTCGCCTGGAAGCTCGCTCCCTCAGGGAAGCGCATCCTGATCCTCGAGCGCGGCGGCTACGTCCCGCGCGAGAAGGAGAACTGGGACCCGAAGCTCGTCAACGTCGAAGGGCGTTACCAGGCGAAGGAGACCTGGTACGACCGGAACGGCAAGCCGCTGCACCCGCACACGAACTACTTCGTCGGCGGGAACACGAAGTTCTACGGCGCGGCGCTGTTCCGGATGCGCGAGCGGGACTTCGGAGCGTTGCGCCACGCGGGGGGCGTCTCCCCCGAGTGGCCGATCGCCTACGCCGACCTCGAGCCGTATTACACGCAGGCCGAGCGCCTCTACCAGGTCCACGGGGAGCGCGGCGTCGATCCGACCGAGCCCGAAGCGTCGGCTCCGTACGCCTACGCGAAGGTCTCGCACGAGCCGCGGATCCAGAAGCTCCACGACGCCCTCGAGAAACTCGGGCACCGGCCGTTCCACGTTCCGCTCGGGATCCGGCTCGACGAGTCCAACCCTCGGAAGAGCGCGTGCATCCGCTGCAACACCTGCGACGGCTTCCCTTGCCTCGTGCGCGCGAAATCCGACGCCGAGGTGATGGCGGTCGAGCCGGCGCTCCAGCACGCGGGCGTGACCCTGCTCACCGGCGCGTACGTCGAGCGCCTCGAAACCGACGCGTCGGGACGTTCCGTCACGAGGGTGCACGTCGTGCGCGACGGCGAGCGCGAGGTCTACGAGGGCGGGATCGTCGTCGCCTCGTGCGGCGCGATCAACTCCGCCGCGCTGCTCCTGCGCTCGGCGAACGACCGCCACCCGCAGGGGCTCGCCAACGGCTCCGGAATGGTCGGCCGCCACTACATGGGGCACACGAACTCCGTCCTGATGGCGATCTCGAAGGAGCCGAACGCAACCGTCTTCCAGAAGACCCTCGCGTTGAACGACTTCTACTTCGGCTCGAAGGAGTGGGACCACCCCATGGGGCACATTTCCTTCGTCGGCAAGCTCGACGCAGAGACTCTGGCCGGCGGGGCGCCGCCGTTCGTGCCGGGGCTGACCCTCGACGTGATGGCGAAACACTCCCTCGACTTCTGGCTGACCTCCGAGGATCTTCCCGATCCCGACAACCGCGTCACCCTGAATCGCGACGGGAAGATCGTCCTCGCCTACACGCCGAACAACGAGGAAGGGCACAAGCGGCTGATCGCCAAGCTCAAGGACCTCCTCGGGCATCTCGACTGTCGCGAAACCCTGATTCCGAGAAACCTGTTCGTCGGGCAACGCATCCCGTTGGCGGGGGTCGCCCACCAGTGCGGGACCCTGCGGTTCGGCCACGATCCCGAGACCTCGGTGCTCGACGTGAACAACAAGGCCCACGAGCTCGACAACCTGTACGTGGTGGACGGGAGCTTCTTCCCGTCGAGCGGCGCGGTGAACCCGGCGCTGACGATCATGGCGAACGCGCTGCGCGTCGGGGATCACCTCCTGGAGCGGCTGTCGTGATCGCGGCGCTGCTCCTCGCGGCGGCCTCCGCGGTGGACTCGGTGTCGATCGTCGTTGCCGACCTCGATCGCTCCACGGCCTTCTACCGCGACGTGCTCACCTTCGAGAAGACCGGAGAGGGGGAGTACTTCGGCGACGAC
>DASVAW010000031.1 GCA_036376135.1 Candidatus Polarisedimenticolaceae bacterium
CCGGGACGCGGAAACGGAACGGCAGGTTCTCCTGCGCCCAGGCGTACCCGCCCCGCACCAGCGCGCAGTTCGCCGAGACGACCTTCTCGCCCTTCTTGCCGAGGCGTCGCTCGATCTCCCGGTCCACGAGGGCGAGGTCCCGCTCGTAGACGGCGCAGACCATTCCCAGCGACCACATGTTCCGACCGCGCTTGGGGTCGGGGACGAGCTTGCGGCACTCGGCCTCGATCGGAACCTCGTGGACGCGGTAGCCGCGCTTCCGGAAGTCCGCCAGCGCCTCGGCGTACTGCGCCCGGATCGCGGCGTCGGGCGATTCGCCCCATCCGCTCTCCAGGAGCAGGATCGTTCCCTCGCGCAGTCCGCCGACGTCGATGCGGCTGTACAACACCTGCTCGTTCAGCGCGACGACGAGGTCGGCGGTCTCGCCCATGTTCGTCACGGGCCCCGTGGCGAACCGGATCCGGTTGCCGCTCGCCCCCTGGCGGGAACGGAACGGGGGCTCGATCTCCGCCGGGATGATCTCGACGGTCCAGACCCCGTTTCCGGACTGCGCGCACAACGTGCCGAACAGCTGGCCCGCCGTCTGCGCCCCCTCGCCCGAGTCCGAGACGAACTCGATGATCTGCTGGTCGACGATCGCGACACCGGGCGCGTCCTTCTTCATGCCGAACCCTCCTTCGGAACCTGGGATCCCGCTCCGTACGGGGCCGGGGGCGGTTCCGGTCAGTCGCCGGTGCCGAGCTCGTCCCACAGCGAGTGGACGACGATCTCGTTCTCCGCGGCCTCGTGGCGCCTGAGGGTCGCCACGAACAGCTGGACGGCGGCGTTGAGCTCCCGCAGGTCGTAGACCGCCGGGTCCTCGAGGCCCTCGGCCTGCGCGATGATCCGCTCGAGGCGCTCGGAGAGCACGGGGTGCTCCTTCCTGAGCGCGTCGAGCTGCCGGGCGAGACGGGGTTTGGCCAGCGGGAGGGCGCCGAACAACGCCCCCTTCTCCTCCGACTCGAAGTGGTCCTGCAGCCCGCGCCGGAGGGGGCGCAGGCGCTCGAGGAGGGTTGCCACCCAGCGCCCTTCGAGGTCGGGGCGATGCGTCAGGCATTCCTCCACCGCCTCGACGAGCCGGAGACACGCCTTGTGCTCGTCGAGGGTCTCGGTCAGCTCGCTCTGGGGAATCGGGGTGCCCGCAAGGTCGCGCTCGCTCATGACGAACCCCCACACTCGCCCGGCGGTGGGGCCGCCACGCGAGAAAAATGCGCGACGCGACGAAGCCGACGTCGTCCGTTGCGCTCCGGGGGGAGGAGCTTCGCGGCCGCGCCGCGCCGGATGCCTGTCGAGCGGCCGCTAGATGCGAGTTCCGTTCCCGGCGACGACCTTGGGGAACCCCCGGGAGGTGTGCACCGCGCCGTCGGGGGAGACGATCCGTACGGAGACCCCCGGGAGGGCCTCCGCCGCAGGGATCGCCCGTTCCGGCCCCATCACGAACAGCCCCGTGGCGAGCGCGTCCGCCCAGGTGGCGTCGGGAGCGACGACGGTGACGGCGATCGACCCGCGCGCCGGACGTCCCGTGGCCGGGTCGAGGATGTGGTGGTATCGGACGCCGTCGCGTTCGAAGTAGCTCTCGTAATCTCCGGAGGTCACGATCGACCCCGCCTCCATCTCGACCCTCCCGGCGAGCTCCCCCTTGCGGCGCGGGTCCGCGAGCCCGACGGTCCAGGGGCGATCGCCGTTGCGGCCGCGGATGCGCAGATCGCCGCCGCCGTCGACGACGTAGTTGCCGACCCCGGCGCGCTCGAGGACCGCGGCGGCGCGATCGACGCCGTACCCCTTCCCGATCCCGCCCAGTCCGATCCGGGTCGCCGGATCGAGGATCTCGACCTCGGACCTCGCCCGGTCGACGCGGATCTTGCGGAAGCCCACGTGCCCGAGGCACGTCGCCAGCTCGTCGTCCGAGGGGACGCGGGCGTCGCGGAACGACCACAACCCGCCGCAGGTGGCGAAGGTGACGTCGAACGCGCCGCCGGTCGCCTCGGAGGCGAGCGCCGCGCGCTCGAGGACCTCGAGGAGCTCGGGGCCGACGCGGAGGGGACCGCGCCCCGCGGCCCGGTTCAGGGCGCTGATCTCGCTCGTCTCCCGCCATTCGCTCAGGAGGGCCTCGACGCGCGCGACCTCGTCGAGCGCCGCGGCGACGGCGCGGCGGGCCTGCGCCGAGGGCGGGGCGTGGACCTGGATCCGGAAGACCGTCCCCATGAGGACGCGTTGCTCGGACCAGGTCCGCGCGGCAGGCGCGCATCCGGCGGCGGCGGCGAGCAGCAGCGCGACGAGGAGGTGCGGGGTGCGGGGCACGGCGGGTGGGATGCCGCGGATCGAAGGGGTCAAGTCGTCACTCGAGCGGCAAAGGACGACTTGACCCCTTCCTTCGGCAGTCTAGAACGGGTAGCGGTTGAACGAGCACTGCAGCCCCTGGACGTCGTCGGACTCCAGGGTGCGGCCGTCGGTCCCGAAATACGACGCGTACATCGTCGGGCGCGGGGTCGAGGTGACCTCGGTGTGGTGCAGGCCGAGCGCGTGCCCCATCTCGTGGGTCATCACCGCCTGCGTGTCGACGGCGGAGCCGTTCGTGTTCCAGGCGTAGTTGCGGTTGAACGAGATGTCGGTCTCGGTGATCACCTGCCCGGCGGCGAGCACGAGGGCGGTGATCGCGAGGCACTGGCCGGAGCAGCCGTTGCCGCGGGCGAAGACGATGGCGTTGATCCCGTCGGTCGCGAACCCGGCGTTCGTGGTGCCGGCGTAGGTGAGGTTGTGGTTCGCCTGGGCGACGTTGGTCCACGACGCGCAGCTTGCGGTGACCGCCCCCTCCTTGCCCGCGCCCTGCCCCGAGGTGTTCAGGCGCCACGGGATGTTCGCCTGGGTCCAGTGGACGAACCCGCCCGATGCGTTGCAGGCGACGAGGTATCCGGAGCTGGTCCGACCGACTCCGGTGTTCTGGATGAAACGGTAGGCGTGCGCGGGCGACGCGGCGAGCGCGACGGCGGCGAGCACGAAGGAGATCGAAAGGCGCTTCATGGTCGTCTCTCCCTTACCCGCGCTCTAGCGGCGGCCGGCGAGCTGCCGGACCTTCTGCGTCATGAAGTCGAGCGGAAGCCCCTCGGACCCGCCGGGAGCGTCGGAGTACCCGAACACGTCGGGCATCAGCGGATGGCGCGAGGCCTGGCTGATCGCCCGCGGGCCGGACGGCGTGTCGACGACGTCGAAGACGCCCTGCGCGAGGTCGCGCACGGTGCGGACCTGGACCGCGCCGGGGAGGTCCTCGGGGCTCAGGAACAGGACGTAGTCCTTCCCGATCTCGAGGTCGGGGCCGGCGACGACGAGCGTCGTGATCTCCCCGACGTTCCCGCCCATCACCGTGATGGTGAACTCCTTCTCCTTCGGGTTCCCCTTCAGGACGTCCTGCACGAGGACGCGCACGTCCGTCAGGATGAAGCTCCCCTCGGCGTTCCAGTAGCTCTGGACGTCGAGGATGCGTCCCACCACGACCGACTGGTTCTCCGCCGTGAGCCCTTCGAGACCCATGCGGATCATCGTCGTCGCCTGGACGGGTTGGGAAAGGGCCGCCACGACGGCCAGCGCCGCCGCGGCGCGCATCGCGCCACGAATCCACTTCATACGGTGCCCCCCACCGACGGAATCGGACGCGCGAGAGGACCATCCCCCCGCGCAATGCGGGGGTGTTTACGCCCGGCGTGCGGGGAACGTCAATAGGTATTCGCACCGCATGCCGTTCCCTCATGGGAAGTTTCGTCCGGGCCAACAGGAAGAAAGGAACCAGCGCGTGCGTCGCATCGGTGAGAAATGCGCCTGCCGCGTCGTGGCATCGACGTTGCCTTTCTGCCTCACGGGCCCCGGCGATCCTGCACGGGGACCCACCGGAAAGGAGGACCTCATGAAAGCGATCCCGATCGTCCTCGCGTCGTTGCTGTCGGCGCTTCCCATCGTCGCCTCCGACCGGGGGGCGGAGCAGGAGAGGCTCCAGAAGGCCGAGTCCGTCGTGAAGGCGGCGCTCGAGTCCCCGGACAAGGGAATCCCGCGCGAGCTTCTCGAGCGCGCGGAATGCGTCGGGGTCTTCCCCGACGTGAAGAAGGCGGCGTTCATCGTCGGCGGCCAGGGCGGCCGCGGCATCTTCACCTGCCGCGACGAGGACGGCGAGCTCGGAGCGCCGGCGTTCTTCAAGCTCGCCGGCGGCAGCGTCGGGTGGCAGTTCGGCGGCCAGGAGGCCGACGTGGTGCTGCTCATCATGAACCGTGACGGCATGAAGAACCTG
Source organism: Candidatus Polarisedimenticolaceae bacterium (assembly GCA_036376135.1). Lineage (NCBI taxonomy): Bacteria > Pseudomonadati > Acidobacteriota > Candidatus Polarisedimenticolia > Candidatus Polarisedimenticolales > Candidatus Polarisedimenticolaceae > Candidatus Polarisedimenticolaceae bacterium. The sequence goes on from DASVAW010000031.1 coordinate 4,316, forward strand.
CTCCAGGACAAGTTCGCGATCGGCGGCGAGGCGTCGGCGACGGCCGGACCCGTGGGCCGCGACGCGAAGGCCGCAACCGACGCGCAGCTCCAGGCGCAGATGTTGTCGTGGTCGCGGTCCCAGGGCCTGTTCCTCGGGGCCTCCCTCTCCGGCAGCGTCATCCGTCCGGATGCCGAGGCCAACGCCAAGTACTACGGGAAGGAAGTCACCGCGAACGGGATCCTCGTGAAACACGAGGTCCGCGTCCCGCGGGAGTCCCGACCGTTCGTCAGCTTGCTGAACAAGATCGCGGACCGGGGCTGATTCCTCTCCTCTTCCCGATTCCTCGGTCCGCGTCGAAAGGCGCCCCGCCGGCTCCCGTCGCCGGCGGGGCGCCGATATTGGAGGCTCTCTTGCGATCGGCACTCCTCGCGCTCCCGTGCACGATCGCCGTCCTCGCCGGCTGCTTCTCGACGCCCGTGCGGCGCGCCCCCGAAGCCGGTCCCCCGCCGCCCCCCGAGATCCGCGCTCCGTCGCCGGCCGAGCAACCTCCTCCCGCGCCGCCGGCTCCGGCGGACCCGACGCTCCCCACGCTGCGCGACCCGGAGATCGCCGAGTTCAAGGCGGCGTTCGCCGGAGCGATCGCCTATCCCCGCTACGTGCTCGCGCTTTCTCCGACCTGTTCCGACTGCGTGCACGGGATCGCGGAGTTCGGGAAGGCGATCGCCGACCGCCCCGACGCCGACTTGCGCGTGCTCGTCGTGTGGCTCCCCGTGCTCGACTCCGATCTCGGCCCTCCGGAGGAGTCGGCCCGCCGTCCGCTTCGCGACCCGCGCGTGACCGAGTTCTGGGATCCGGATCGCCACGTCTCGCCGCGGATGATCGACCGCGCGATGCGGTTGGTGCGCGCAAAAGGGGAGGAGCCCGACTTCGACGCCGACGTGATCGCCTGGGACGTCGCCATGTATTTCCCCGCGGGCGCCGCGTGGGAGGACCCGTTCCCGACCCCGGCCTGGTCGGACGCGCCCGTCGAGCTGGCCGTGCCGAGGGTGAAGCGGGCGCTCGCCTCCAAGCGCTGAGCGAACCCTTTCCCCGTCCCCGCCGCACGACGCGCCCGACCGGCTGCACCGTTCCGGACGGAGGGGCCCCCTTCGGGTACACGCACCCCGAGGAGGTCCCATGCGAACCCTCGTCCTATCCGTCGTCTTCTCGTCGGTGTCCGTCGTCTTCTCGGCACCGCTGCGCCTCATCGATCCTTCGCCGTCGGTCGCCGGCGGCTTCGGCGCTGCGGTCGCGGTCTCGGGTTCGCTCGCCTTCGTCGGCGCGCCGGGGTCCGACGACGCCGGCGAGGACGCGGGGGCGGTGCACGTCTACGCCGACGGCGTCTACGTGCAGACGATCCACGGGCCTTCGAAGGGGGCACGGTTCGGAACCGCGCTCGCGGCCTCGGGACCCTACCTCGTCGTCGGCGCGCCGAACTCCGAGGGGTCGGGGGAGGTCCGCGTCTTCGAGGGGCCTCCCGGCGCGATGCGCGAGACGGCGGCTCTGCGGCCCGACGCCTCGAATCCGGGGATGCGCTTCGGGGACGCGGTCGCGATCGAAGGGGGCACCATCGTCGTCGGGGCTCCGCTCGCATCCTCCCCGATGGGTCCGACCGGGATGGGATTCGTCTTCGAGCGGAGCCCCGAAGGGGGCTTCGTCCTCCAGCAGCGCCTGATCGCGATCGGCATCCCTTCGGGGGGAGGCCTCGGCGCCTCGGTGGCGATCCGCGCGGGTCGGATCGCGATGGGCGCTCCGTACCTCGCGGCGGAGTTCCTCCCCGGCCGGGTCGCGACGTTCCTTCGGACCTCGGGCGGATGGGTGCGCGGCGCGGAGGTCCGGTCGCCGGTCGGAACGCCGCGCGACCGGTTCGGTCGGTCGGTCGCCCTCGTGAACGGTGAGTTGCTCGTCGGCGCGCCGCGCGACCTCGTCCTCTCGCGGGGGTTGTTGTGCACCTTCCGCCCGCGGACCGCGCCGGGGGGGGACGAGACCTGGGAATCGACGGACGTGCAGCTCTCGCCGGACGCCGCGCCGTTCGACCGCTTCGGCTTCGCCCTCGAGACCGACGGCAATCGCATGGTCGTCGGAGCCCCGAGCGCGGAGCCCGGCGGCCGCGCCTGGGTCTACCGACTCGAGCAGGGGCGCTGGGTCGCGGATCGCGAACTGGTCGCGGACGTCTCTCCGGGGTTCACCCTCTACGGCGCGAAGGTCGGGATCTCGGGGCGGACGGTCGTCGTGGGCGCCCAGCTCGACGACGGCGTCGCGGAGGACGCCGGGGCTGCGTTCCTTTTCGACGTGGGGGAGTGAAGACCCCGAAAACGGAGTCGCAGCCTCGGATTGCCCAGGGCGAGCCACCCGGAGCTGCACTCCGGGCTTCCTCAAAGATCGGTTCCCGGGGGAGCGGACCCGCTCGTATACTCCCTCCATCGGAGGTCCCGGCCGCAGGGGCCGAGGGGATTTCGACCTCCGCAGGCCTCGGTGCGGAGTCGATCATGAACCTGAAGTCTGGACTGGTGATCGCGGGTTCCGCGATCGCGTTTCTCGGAGCCGCGCACGCCGCGCCTACACCGATCGACAAGCCGACGACGATCGACCTGCCGGGGACGTACGTCGTCGTGGTGCCGATCGACGCGGCCGGCGGCGTCGCGTTGACGATCCGGGCGGATTCCGTGACGGTGAATCTCGACGGGTTCGTCGTCCGCGGGGACGTCGTCCTCCTGCCCGCGAGGACCGGGACGCAGCGGATCGTCCTGGAGCAGGGGAGGATCGAGGGGAAGCTCGAGCGGGCGTTCGATCCGAATCGCCCGCCGCTCGACCCCCGCCCCACCGCGCTCCGATTGTCCGAGGTCTCGGGTTTCGCCGGGGGGATCCGCCTCGACGCATGCCGGGAGTTCGTGGTTCGCGGGTCGCGGGTGGACGGTTCGGTGGTCATCAACCCGAACGCCTCGACCGCCTACGCGGACGTCGCCGACAGCGCGTTCACCCGGAACGTCGATCTCGGAAGTCTCGACGGGAGCGTCGTGAGGGGAAGTGCTTTTCTCGGAAACCTGACGCTGCGCCGGGGCTCGGGGCTGACGAACCGGGCGAACCTCGTCGAGCGGAACTCGTTCTGGAGGTGGAGCGGGATCGTGCACCTTCCGTGCACGAACTGCCTCACGACGATCGGCGACACGGTCGCCGACAACGTCGCCGCCTTCATCCACGTAAGCTCGGGCGGGAACGCCGTCCGGAGGAACTCGATCCGGAACGGCACCATCGCCGTCAGCGGTTCTCGCAACACGATCGAAGGGAATGCCGTCCAGGGACCCGGATTCGGACTCGTCTTCGACGGCGACGCCAACACCTATCGGGAGAACGTTCTCCGCAACAACGAGCTCGGGGCGGTTCAGGACAACGGCACGGGGAATCTCGACGCCGGGGGGAACGTGAGATGAGCGCCAAGTCGACGTTCGCCGTGCTTGTCGCGGTGCTCGCCCTCGCGCCGGTCGCGCTCGGACAGGGACGGATCCCGATCGACCGGCCCATGACGATCGACAAGTCGGGTTCCTACGTGGTGACTCGCGACATCGTGGGGACGGGGGAGTTCGCGCTGAACCTCGTCGCCGAGGACATCGACATCGACCTCGGCGGATTCGTGGTACGCGGGGACGTCCTGCTCACGCCGGGCGCGATCGATCGGCAGCGGATCGCATTGAGGAACGGCCGGAT
>DASVAW010000032.1 GCA_036376135.1 Candidatus Polarisedimenticolaceae bacterium
AGGTCGTCGACGCCCCGGCGGCCGTTACGTCCATCCACGAGGAAGAGATCGCGCAGGTCGCCGCGACCGGGCAGGTCCCGAAGATCCTGGAGTTCACGCCGGGGGCCGAGATCACGCAGCGCGGCCTCTACGACTTCAACTTCAACACGCGCGGGTTCAACAGCTCGCTGAACCGGCGGGTCTCGACGTACATCGACGGCCGGGACGTCGGCGTCGTGCTCCTGGGCGCCCAGGAGTGGGCCGCGATCTCCGGGGGGCTCGACGACGTCGCCAAGCTGGAGTTCGTCCGTGGGCCGAGCGCGGCCCTCTACGGCGCGAACGCTTCGAGCGGTGTGGTGAACATTCTCACCAAGAACCCGAAGGACAGCCTGGGCGGGCTTGTGCGCACGACGTTCGGCGAGCTGAACTCGCGAGGCGTCGACTTCCGCCAGGCCTTCCAGTTCGGCGACGGGTGGTACGCGAAGGTCCTGGCCGGCTTCAAGGACTCCGGCGACTTCACCGTCTCGCGGAACCCGGACGTCGTGCGGTATCCCGAGTACTCGGAGTTTTGCCTGCTCGTCGGCCAGACCGACTGCCTGCCGGGAGAGCGCACGCTGCTGCGCGAGCAGGACAACGAGATCCGGTTCGGCGCCGTGCGCGTCGATCGCTACGTGTCCGACGAGGTGCTCCTGACCGCCGAGATCGGGCTGTCCACCATCAAGGGCCCGGTGTTCCAGACCGGGATCGGTCGCGTGCAGAACCTCGAATCGGAGCGCCCCTTCTACCGGTTCAACTTCTCGAGCCCGCACTGGAACGTCCTCGCCCACTACACCTCGCGCGAGGGGGACCAGGTGAACCTGCTCAAGGCCCTGGTGGTCAATTACGACCTCATCACGGACGACGAGCGTTACGGCGTCGAGTTCCAGGGGAACTGGAACCTCGGCGACAACGTGCGGTTCGTGATCGGCGGCGCCCACACCGAGGAAAACGTCGACTCGATCAACCCCGCGACGGGAAAGCAGACCGTCCTCTGGGAGCCCGTCTCGTCGAACCGACAGGCGCTCTTCAGCCAGGCCGACTGGAGCCCGAACCGGCACATGAAATTCGTCTTCGCCGGCCGGGTGGACAAGAGCACGCTGCACGAAACGCAGTTCTCGCCGAAGGCGGCGGCGGTCTGGAACATCAACAGCGAGAACTCGATGCGGCTGACCTACAACCGCGCCTTCCAGGTCGCGAACTACTCGGAGTACTTCCTCCACACACCCATCTCCTACTTCCCGATCGGCGGGTTCGTGCGGACGATCTGCGGCGCGCCGATCCTGCCGGAACCCGTCGATTGCGGCATCGACGAGGAGTTCGTCCCGATCCTCGCGGTGGGGAACGACGACCTCAAGCTCGAGCACACCGAGGCCTGGGAGCTCGGCTACAGCGGGCTTCTGGCGAACAAGGTCCTCGTCACGATCGATTACTACCGGGCGAAGAACACCGACTTCATCACCGACCTCGTGCAGCAGGTCGGGACGATCCTCGGCAACACGGAGGGGTGCGTCGACCACCGGCTGAACCCGAGCACCGACCCCAAGGTGTGCACGATCAACAACGACTACAAGCCGTGGATCAGCACCGAGGAGGCGGAGACGACGTACCTGGTCCCCGCGATCGGACTCACGGTCGCGCAGGCGCTGCGTAACGCGATCAACGCCTCGGTCGGGGGGAGGGAGCTCGGCTTCCGCCTCGCCCAGGATCTCGACGGTTCGACCGTGATCGTCGGGAGGACCTACGCCAACCTCGGCCGGGTCGACACCCAGGGGGTCGACCTCGGGGTCCAGTGGTTCATCACCCCCTGGTTGAATCTCCAGTTCAGCTACTCCTTGTTCGACTACGAGATCGTGGAACCGGGTGGCGACATCGAGGAGGTCGAGGAGATCCTCCTGCCCAACTCCCCGCCGCACAAGGTCAGCGCGGTGCTCTCACTGAACCGGGAACGCTGGGATGCCAGTGTGGGAGCCCGATGGGTCCACGGCTTCCGCTGGTCCGCCGGGATCTACCAGGGGGACGTCCCGGAGTACTCCAGCGTCGACCTCTCCGCGGGGTACAAGATCAACGACCACGTGCGGGTGGGCGTCAACGTCGCGAACGCCCGGGACACCGCGCACTACGAGAGCTTCGGCGGCGACCTGCTGTACCGCCGTGCGTTGGCCAACGTCACTTTCGGCTGGTAGACGCGACGTGACGCCCCCTCGAGGGCGTTTGGATCCATAGAACGCCGACTTACGGCAAAGTTTCGCTCGAATTTCCACGAGTTTCTCTTCCGCGGCGTGGGAACCGGGGCGCAGAATCGCCGCACGCCGCAGTCGTCCGGTCACGTCCGTTGTTTCGTTAGGGGGCTCCATATGGTTCGACGGGATTGCGTCTTCCAACTCGGCATCCTCTTCTTCTTCATCCTCGCGTCGGGGCTGCCCGTGCGGGCTCACACGCCGGTGGTGGACTCCGCACTGACGGACTGGTGCGTCGGGGCGCCGTCGAACACCGCGACGGGAGGCGGGCGCGTCGAGGACCGCGCGGTGCAGTTGTCGTGCGGGAACTGCTCGGCGGCCACGAACCTCGCCTGCGTCGTCAACTCCGACTGCCCGTCGGGACAGACGTGCGTGAACCTCGGCTCCAAGACGGAGAGCGCCTTCTGGGACAACCGCACCGACGGCGCGGTGAACGACCTCGGAACGGTCGCGATGACCCAGAACG
>DASVAW010000033.1 GCA_036376135.1 Candidatus Polarisedimenticolaceae bacterium
ACGCCGGCGCCTGCCGACCAGAAATCCGAATCGGCCGCGGCGTCGTGGAAGCCGAAATTCGCGTCGTCGATCTCCAGCCAATCGACTCCACCGTGAGTCTGTTGCCATCCCCCCTGTACGCGAAGGACCAGTTTGTCCGTGGGAAAGAACCCGGCTTCGACGATCCCGCTGCTCCGGTTCACACTGAGGCCTTCGACCTGCTCGACGACGGTATATGCGACGGTCCCGACGAGGTAGGACCACGTCCGATCCTCCCCGAACGGTACCCCGAGACTCGCACCGACCGGGACCTCCCAGAGGCCCTTGCCCGCCGCGGCGTGCCCGTGGTGTTCGTAGTCGTGTGTCGGAATCACCACGCCCGCGAAGGGCGTCACGACGACGCGCCCCCGATAGGCCTGAAAGCGGGCCGCGGCCCGGAAGTCCGCCAGCGAACCGTGCCACTCGCCGTTGTCGATCTCCGGGTTCTCGGGGAAGTCGCCGACGTACCGTGAGTTGACGAACGCGACGTCCGCCCCGATCGCGAACCGGTCGCTGATGCCGTACTGGAATCCCACCGACGCGAGCCTCGTGTCGATGTCGCCGAGGTCGTATTCGTTGGTGCCGTTCTCGAATCCCGCTCCGAGCTCCGTACTCGAGAAGAGGTGATTCCCGACGTCGCTCACCCCGGTCGTAAAGGTGATCGCGGCCCAACCCTTCGGAGGAAGCCAGGCCTGGGCATGAGCGATCGCCCCCACGAGCAACATCGGCACGCCGAGGGCTACGGAGCGAGCGACCCGCGCCGGCATCCGCGAACTCATCTCGCCGCCAGGGCACGGTCGATCGCACGGATCAACGTGGCCGCCGACGCGGGTACGTTGAGCACCACTCCGAACTCCCGCTTCGCCGCCGAGAGGTTCTTTCGCGCGGCTCGGTCGAGGACCGGTACGACGATCGATCCGCCGCCGCTCGCGCGGATCGATTCGCGAACGGCCGGTGCGGAGCGATACTCGACGAGTACGACGTCCGCGCCACGGGCGGATTCCACCAGTTCGTCCGGCCGATCGGCCACGCTGGGAGTGTGGCCAACCTCCGCGAGCACCTCGGGAAGTGCCGGGTCGAACATCACGGAGGTCGGGTCGGTTTCCGCGTCCCGATAGATGAGTACATTGGCGAGGACGCCCGGGGTCGCGGCACGCTCCAGCCTGCTGTTGGAGCCCGAGAAGATGAATCGATCCCCGCACGCAAACAGGTCTTGAGCACTCACGATCGACAAGGCCGCCAACAACGATCCCACCCCGCGCTTCATCGGTGCCTCCCCTCGCGTGAGCCGACCGCGGAGGGATTCCACCGCAGAGCCACGCCCGAACTTGGTCGAACGATACCCACGCGACGGCACGCGCGAAGGGCTTTCTCGTCAGCGCGCAAGAGCGGCCGCCGTGCTGGGGCTTCCACTGGACCCAACTCCTCAAATACTTCCATTGCGTCCGGCGCAGGCGGGCGGAGTACCCGGTTGCCTCCGCCTGCGACCCCTGAATACGTTCCAAGCGCCTGAACCGAACCGCGTTTCGCGAGGCGAGCGGGGGCGCCCTCCATCGCGGTACCCTTCGCCGCATGGCGAACCCCATCCTGGTTCAGTGGCGCTCGTGGTCCCCCCGCCCGATGGGGCGGTGGATCTTCTCGAAGATGCTCTCCCGGATGGTCCCCTACTCCGGGACGATCCGGCCGGAGGTCCTCGAGGTCGAGCCGGGTCGAGCCGTGGTCGCGATCTCGGATCGCCGCTCGGTGCGCAACCACCTGAACTCGATCCACGCGATCGCGCTCGTGAACCTCGGGGAGCTCGCGAGCGGGCTCGCGCTCAACGCGGGGCTTCCCGACGAGGCGCGCGGGATCGTCACCCACCTCGAGATCGACTACCTCAAGAAGGCGCGCGGGCGGCTCGTCGCCCGCTGCGCGACGGAGATCCCCGACTGGCGGACGCCCTGCGAGCACGTCGTCGAGGCCCCGATCACCGACGCCGACGGGGACGTCGTCGCGCGGGTGCGCGTGCGCTGGAGGATCGGGCCGAAGGCCTAGGCCCTCTCGACCAAGGTCGGGTCGTTCACGGGGCTGGCCTCGACCACGATCGTCCCCGCCCAGTAGTCGTGGAGACACCGTCGGTCCGGAAGTAAGATCGCGAGGACGTCCACGAGCATCACCGTGCCGAGGAGACCCGCGGCGAGCGGGTTGCTGCTCAATCCCGCCAACAGCCCGAGCAGGAACAGCGGCACCTGGCGGATCAGGAGCCGGTTGAGCGTCGCGGGCCTTCCGTCGAGGGCGGCGATCCTCATGCCGACGAGCGCCTTCCCGATCGACTGGGCGCGCGTGGACCAGAGCCAGACGTTCAACGCGAAAAAGCCGAGCGAGATCAGCAGGTTCACGACGTAGGCGGGCTGGAACGGCCGGATCGCGGCGGGGTCGCCGAGGGCCCCCATCGCGAACAGCGCGATCGCTCCGGGAATGCCCGTGACGAGCCCCTCCAGAAAGGCCCCCGCGAAGCGGGTCAACCTTCGGGACTTGAGGATCGCGGGTGACCCGTCCGACGGCGGGAGATCCAGCGGCGCCGTGGGAGGCGTGTAGGGATTCGGGGCGCCGTCCAGGGTCATCGGTTTCCCCCTTTCGTTGCGCGCATTCTGCACCGCGTCGGGCCCCGTCGGGAGGGCGGCGGCTAGCATGGGCGCATGAGCGCCCTCGAGACGCCCCTCACCCGCGACGCGAAGATCGAGGTCCCGCTGATCTGCGGCGCGATGTACCCCTGCTCGAACCCCGAGCTCGTCGCGGCGGTCTCCGAGGCGGGGGCCATCGGGATCGTGCAGCCGATGTCGATGGTGTACGTGCACGGCCTGCCGCTCGTCGAGGGGCTGAAACGCATCCGGTCCATGACCGCGAAGCCCGTGGGATTCAACGCCATCCTCGAGCGGGCCTCGAAGACCTACGACGACCGGATGCGGCGCTGGATCGACGAGGCGCTCGAGGCCGGCGTGCGGTTCTTCGTCACCGCGCTCGGCAACCCCGCGTCGGTCGTCGCGCGCGTGCATGCCGCGGGAGGTGTCGTCTACCACGACGTCACCGAGCGCAAGTGGGCGGAGAAGGCGCTCGAGGGTGGGGTCGACGGGCTCATCTGCGTGAACCGCCTCGCGGGTGGGCACGCGGGGCAACGCGCCCCGGAGGCGCTCTACGAGGAGCTGGCGCCGCTCGGCGTCCCGCTCGTGGCGGCGGGGGGCGTCGGCGACGAAGCCGGGTTCGCGCGCATGCTGCGGATCGGCTACGCGGGGGTGCAGCTGGGAACGCGGTTCATCGCGACGTCCGAGTGCACCGCGCATTCCGACTACAAGCAGGCGATCGTCGCGGCGCGCGCGGAGGACATCGTCCTCACCGAGCGGCTCAGCGGGGTCCCCTGCGCGATCATCAACACGCCGTTCGTGGCGAAGACGGGAACGAAGGCCGGGCCGATCGCGCGCTGGATGCTGCGGGGGCGGCGAACCAAGAAATGGATGCGGACGATCTACGCCCTGCGTTCGCTGCGCGAGCTCAAGCAGGCGTCGATGAAGGGGCAGGCCTACCGCGACTACTGGCAGGCGGGACGGAGCGTCGAGGGGATCCGTGCGATCGAACCGGCGGACGCCATCGTCCGCCGGTTCGCCGCCGCGCTTCGGAACTAGAAGAAAAAGGGGCCTGACCCCTTTACCACACCTCGCACTTGCGGACGGGGTTCATCGGCGTCCCCTCGGCGCACTGGAAGGCGGCCGAGAAGTCGCGCGAGTTGGACACGGGACCGATCACTCGGTACTTCGGCAGGGAGTGCGGACCGACGGTGATCTGGTTGCGCTCCTGCTCGGGGGTCGCGATCGTGCACCACCCCTGGGCGAAGGCGACGAACAGGAGCTGGTCGTTGGTGAGACCGGGGACCGCGGGGGCCTGGCCGGGGTTGTCCTTCTCCCAGGCCTTGTAGGCGTTGTACGCCTGCTTGATCCCGCCGAGATCGGCGATGTTCTCGCCGAGCCCGAGCCGGCCGTTCATGTGCAGCCCCGGCTGCGGCTCGTAGCTCGAGTACAGGTCGGCGACGCACGACGCCCGCTCCTCGAACTTGGTCGCGACCTCGGGGGCCCACCACTCGGCGAGGCGCCCCTTCGGGTCGAACTTCCGCCCGGAGTCGTCGAAGCCGTGGCTGAGCTCGTGGCCCATCACCATCCCGATTCCGCCGAAGTTCATGGCCATCGGGAAGTCCTTCGAGAAGAAGGGTGGCTGGAGGATCCCCGCCGGGAAGACGATCTCGTTGAGCAGCGGCGTGTAGTACGCGTTCACGGTCGGCGGAGTCATCGCGAACCGCGTGCGGTCCACGGGCTTGCCGATCTTCTTCGCCTCCCGGTCGAAGACGTATTCCCGGACGGCCAGCGAGTTCCCGAAGAGATCGTCCTTGCGGGTCTTCACTCCGGGGTATTCCTCCCACTTCTCGGTGTAGCCGATCTTCTTCCCGAGGGCGGCCTTCTTCTCGAGGGCGCGACCGCGGGTGGCGTCGTCCATCCACGCGAGGCCGGGAAGGCTCGCCGAGAAGGCCGCCTCGATGCGGTCGATCATCTCGCGCGCGATCTTCTTGCTGTCGCCGGCGAAGTACCGCTCGACGAACTTCTTCCCGAGGAGGTCGCCGAAGGCGCCGTCGGTCGCGGCGACGCAGCGCTTCCAGCGCGCCTGGTTCTCCTGCTGGCCGCCGAGCCGTTTTCCGTAGAAGGCGAAGCTCTCGTCGACGAACGCCTTCGGGAGGAGCGCGGCGCTGGAGCGCAACACCCCCCAGCGCAGGTAGTCCCGGATCACGGCGAGGTCGGCCTTCGCCAGGACGTCCCGCAGCCCCTTGACGTAGTCGGGGGACTGGACGTTGAGGTCCTGCACCTCCGGGTAGCCGGTCGCCTTGAAGTAGGCATCCCAGTCGAGCTCGGGGGTGATCTCCTTCAGCCCCTTGCGGTCGAGCTTGTTGTAGGTCTTGTTCGGGTCGCGCAGCTCCACGCGCGGCTTCTGGACCTTGGCGATCTCGGTCTCGAAGGCGAGGATCGACGCCGCGGTCCTCGCCGCCGCCGCCGGCTCGCTTCCCGCGAGCACGAACATCCGCGCCACGTGCGCCTCGTAGTCGGCGCGCAGGTTCTTCGAGTTCTCGTCGTCCTTGAGGTAGTAGTCGCGGTCGGGAAACCCGAGCCCGCCCTGCCCCACGAACCCGATGTTCACGTCGGGGTTCTTGAAGTCGCCGGCGACCCCCAGGCCGAAGAACCCCGGCATCGACGCGCGGTGAAGCCGCGCGACGAGCGGCATCAGCCCCCCCTTGTCCTGGAGGGCGTCGATCTCCTTGAGGAACGGCCGCACGGGATCGAGACCCGCCTTCTCGACGCCGGCCTCGTCCATGCACGCGCCGTAGAAGTCCGCGAGACGCCGACCGTCGGCGTCCCCGGGCGACTTCAGCAGATCCTCGAGGATCCCGCGCGACCGCTCGCGGTTGCGCTCGGTGATCTCGCTGAAGGAACGGCTCCAGCGGTTCTGGTCCGCGGGGAGCTTCGTCGTGTCGAGCCAGCCGCCGCAGGCGTATCGGTAGAAGTCCTGGCAGGGATCCGCCGCGGGGTCCATCACCGAGAGGACGGTCTTGGCCGCCTCCGCGAATCGCGGATCGGGGGCCGGGGTCGCGACCGCACCGGCCGCAAGGATGAAGGTCAGCAACATGAAGCTCCTCCTGTTCGCCAGACCCGCTACGAAACCACGCCCGCCGGGTTTCCGCCAACCGGCGAGTCGTCGGCCTCCCGCAGCGAGGAGCGGATCCAGAGGAGGAAGAGCCCCGAGGCGATCGTGGTCGCGGCCAGAAGCCCCGCCACGAGCCCCAGCAGCTCGGGAACCCCCGCGGCGCGCGCCGCGTGCATCCCGAGCCAGGCGGAGGGGGCGGTCAGCGCGACGTACCTCAGCGCGGCGACGACGAGTCCCGGCCGGCCCCGCCCCATCCCCTCGAAGGCGGGGCGCACGAGGAAGAACGGGAGCGAGACGACGACGCCGAGGGGGATCAGCCGCAGCGCCCCCCGGGCGAGCTCCACCGCGAGCGGCGCCTGCAGGAACGCGTGCGCGATCGGCTCGGCGAAGAACCAGAGCGGCGGGAGGGTCGCCGCCGCGTAGGCCACTCCCGCGACGTGGGACTCCCGCAGGCCGCGGCGCATCCCGGCGAGGTCCCCGGCCCCGTACCGCCGCGCGGCGTAGGGGAGCATCGCCACCGCCGTGGCGATCGCGGGCATCGCGACGAACTGGAAGACCCGGTAATACACGGCCCACGCCGCGATCGCCTCCGTGCCGTGCTCGAGACCGGCCAGGAGCGAGTTCACGATCTGCCCCTCGACGGCCATCAGCGTGTAGGCGAGCGCGGAGGGAACCGCGAGGCCAAGGGTCGCCCGGTACGGGCTCGCGTCGAGCCCCGGGACCCACGGCTCGGCGGAAGCACGGCGCCGCGCCTCGTGCGCCGCCGCCTTGCGGAGCGCGTACCACAACCCCGCGAACCTCCCGAGCACCGTCGAGAACGCGATCCCGAAGATCCCCCACCCGAAGGCGAACGTGAACAGCGTGTTGAGGACGACGTTCACGACGTTCGAGAGGATCCCCGCCCACATCGTCGCCTTGGTGTCGCCGTGCGCCTTCACGATCGAGTCGGGGATCACCGACCAGAACATCGAGAACGCCGAGCCGCCGATCAGCACGGTGCCGTAGATCGCGAACTGCCGGGCGACCGCGGGGTCGGGGGCGAGCACCGGAGCCAGGAACCACAGGGACCCGCCGATCGCGGCGAACGCGGGGACGCACCCCCAGACCAGGCGCGTGGTCACCCGGAGATGCTGCTCGACCTTCTCGTTCTCGCGCGCTCCCATCGCGCGCGAGAGGTTCGAGGTGAGCCCCGTGCTCAACCCGACCCACACCGCGATCATCAGGAACTCGAACGGGAACGACAGGCCGATCGCCGCGACGGGTGCGTCGCCCAGCCCCAGCCAGCGCGCGTACAGCGCGTCGACGAAGGAGAACAGCGCCCGCATCCAGAAGGAGACGACCAGGGGCGCCGCCATGCGAAGGACGGAAGGGCGCTCCGGACCCGTCACGCGACCGGGCTCCCGCCGCGCGCCGTCGCCGCGAGCATCCCGCAGGCGGCGTGGATGTCGGGTCCGCCGGAGTAGCGGCGCACGAAGGGGAGCCCGCGCGCCCCGAGCGCGGCGAGGAACCGCCTGCGCTCCGCGTCGCCGGGAGCGCGGAAACGCCCCGTCGGATCGTTCACCTCGATGACGTGCACGCGCACGGGGTCGCCGCGGAAAAGCAGCTCCAGCTCCCGCGCCTCGTCGTCGCCGGTGTTCACCCCGTCCATCAGCACCCACGCGAGGTGGATGACGCCGCCGTGCCGCCGGCGGTGGCGGCGCATCGCGGCCGCGAGCTCGCGCACCGGCCACCGCCGCCCCGTCGGGATCAGCGCCTCGCGTTTCCCGTCGAACGCCGAGGTGATCGAGAGGATCAGCCGGTGGACGTGGCCTTCCTCGGTGAAGCGCTCGATCGCGGGGAGGATCCCCACCGTCGAGATCGTCACGGCCTCCCCCCGGATCTTCAGCCCGTTCGGATTCCGGAAGATCGCGGCGGCGCGCAGCACGTTCTCGTAGTTCTGGAACGGCTCCCCCTGCCCCTGGAAGACCACGCTCGTGACCGGCCGCTCGCGCCCCTCGCGCCGGATCGCCAGGACCTGCTCGACGATCTCCCAGCTCTCCAGGTTCCGCTCGAATCCGAGGCGCCCCGTCTCGCAGAACGCGCATCCGATGGCGCACCCGGCCTGCGAGGAGACGCACACGCTCCAGCGCGGCTTCTCGAGGGGGATCCGCACCGATTCGAAGACCTTCCCGTCCCCGGCGCGGAAGAGGTACTTCACGAACGGATCGACGGAGCTGGCCCGCCGATCGAGCACCTCCAGGCGATCGCGCCGCCCGCGGGCGAGCAACGCCTCGCGCCGGATGCGCGAGAGCCCCTCGATCCCCTCGAGGTCGTCGCGATCGCCCGCGACGAGGCGCTCGAGCACCCTCCGCGCCGAGCGGAGATCGAGCCCGACGTCGCCGAACGCGCGGACGAGCTCCTCGGGGGTCGATCCTCGCAGGTGTGGGGCGGGCATGGGCCCGGAATCGTAGCTCACGCGTCGCGGATCCCCCGACCGAGCTTCCGGCAAAGGCGGGAGAGCTCCTCCTGCTCGGCGGCGGTGAGGTGCGAAAACGCGGCGACCACCCGCGCGACGTGCGGCGGGAACCGCCTGCGGATCTCCGCCCTCCCCGCCGCGGTCAGGTGGATCGACTGGCGCCGCCGGTCGGCGGCGTCGCGGCGGCGCTCGATCCATCCGCGGCGCTCCAGGTTGTCGAGGAGCACCGTCACGTTCCCGTCGCTCCGGAACAACTTCCGCGCGAGCATCCCGGGGGCCGAAGGGCCGAGATGCAGGAGGATCTCCAGGACGCCGAACTGCCCCTCGGTCAGATTCTCGGCCTCGAGCGCCCGCTCGAGCCCCGACTGGACCGAGTCGGCCGCCCGCATCAGCTTGATGTAGGCGTCGAGCGCCCGGATCTCCACCTTCGTTCCCGAGTAGTGCGTCCCCACGGATCCCCTTTCGATCAGCGCCCCGCGATCCAGGCGTCGACGGAATACGCGCCGCTCCCGCGGAGCACGACGACGAGGGCGAGCGCGACGGCGAGGAGGTGGAACTCGAACCCCTCGCCGTTCTGGTTTCCGAACCAGTTCATGAAGAACCCGTGCGGCAGGTGCGTCGTCGCGACCGCGACCGCCATGACGACGACGATCGCCGCGGCGGCCACCCGTCCCCCGAGCCCGAGGACCAGAGCGATCGGCCCCAAGGTCTCGGCCGCGATCGCCGCGAAGGCGAGCGGCGCGGGGATCCCCATCTTCCCGGTGAAGTACTGCATCGTTCCGGTGTAGCCGTAACCACCGAACCAGCCGACGGTTTTCTGGAGGCCGTGCGGCAGGAAGACCCCCGCCAGCACGAGCCGAACCAAGGTGAGCACGAGATCGGGACGGGTGTCGAAGATCCAGGATCGCACGGCGGGCCCCTTTCGTTCGAGATCGAATAGTTCAAACTCGAACGAATAGATGCCGGCCGGTTTCAACGGATACGCACCGCCTCGATCGCCTCGACCCCCGCGATCCCTTCCGCGCCGACGACGACCGTCCGGAACGGCGGGCTCGTCTCGAGCACGCGCCCCCCGCCCGCGTCGAGCAGGACGCGGTACGTCCCGGCGGAAAGACCCTTCACGAACCAGTGCCCGTTCTCGTCGGGTCTCGCCCGTGCCGCCTCGCGCAGGATGTTGTCCGGACCGAACACGACGACCGCGACGACGGAGCCCCTCGCGGATCCCGTGATCCGCCCCTCCATCCGCGCGTCCTGCGGGACGATCGGGGGGGACGGGCTCTCGATTCTCGCAGGAGGAGGAGGAGGAGGCGCCGGCGCGGGTTCGGGAGCCTCGACCGCGGCCGCCGGTGCGACGGCTGCCGGGACGGCCGGTGCGACAGCCGGAGGGAGGACCGGCGGGACGGCCGGCGGGACGGGCGGAGCTTCGGCGACCCGCGGCGCGTCGACCGCGGGCGGTTCCGGATCGGGAGTCGCGACCGAAGCCGGCGACTCCTCCTCCGCCTCCGGAACCCAGCCGATCCAGGACGCGCTCCCTTCCGGCCCGACGATGGCGAGGGGGCGCACGCGAAACCGCAGGACCAGGCCGTCGACCAGTCGAGCGAACGCCGCCTCGCCGTCGGGGGCGACGACCACGTCCGCGACCTGCGAGGGGGTCGACACGCGCTCGCGAACCGGGAGGCCGTCGCGCGTCTGCGGGTCGCCGAGGTCGACGAGCCACAGGCCGTCGTCGCGGCCGACGACGACGCGGCGGGTTCCCCGAACGGGGGCGACCGCGCGGTTGGCTCCGTCGAGGCGGTAGAGCGGACCGCTCGTGAACGCGGGGAGGACGAACGTCCGCAGCTCGCCGTCGGAGGCGACGAGCAGGGTCGCGTCGTCCATCAGGACGAGGTCGCGGGCATCCCGCGGGAGGACGATCTCGCGGATCGACTTGAGGGTCGCGGTGTCCACGCGCGCGAGGAAGGTCTCCCCGATGCTGCGTTTGGTGCGGCGGTCGGCGAGGACGAGCAGCTCCGTCCCTCCGGCGTCGAAGGCCAGCGCCCGGACGACCCCGCGGACGGCGATCTCCCCGCGCACCGCCGCGGAGTCGGCGAGGCGCACGGTCGAGGATTGCTTGCCTTCGGGGTCGGCGGCGGCCGCGGCCGCGAGCGACGCGTCCGCGGAGAGGGCGAGGGCGGTCACGGCGTCGATCGCGCCGAGAGCGCGGATCGACGGCGGGAGCGTTTCCCCCGGGATGCGAACCTCGCGGGCCTGCGCGGGGAACGAGAGGGAGAGGGCGAGGACGACGGCGACGCGTCTCATGACCTAGAGCATACTCCCGCCATGACCTCGTCCCGCGAGCCCTCCCTGCTTGCCGGCCTGACCCTCGCTGCACTCGCGGTCTCGGTGATCGGCCCCCACGACTACCCGACGTGGCTGCTGGAAACCGCCCCCGTCCTGATCGCCCTTCCGATCCTGGTCGCCACGCGGAAGTCCTTCCCGCTCACGCCCCTGCTCTACCGGCTGCTCTTCCTTCACGCCCTCGTGCTCGTGGTCGGCGGCCATTGGACCTACGCCGAGGTTCCGGCGGGGGACTGGGTGCGCGACGCGCTCGACCTCGCCCGCAATCCCTACGACCGCCTCGGCCATTTCGCGCAGGGGTTCGTGCCGGCGATCCTCGCGCGCGAGATCCTCTCGAGACGCTCGCCGCTGCGCGGGAGCCGCTGGCTCCCCTTCCTCGTCGTGTGCGTCTGTCTCGCCTTCAGCGCGTTCTACGAGATGCTGGAGTGGTGGGCGGCGCTCGCCCTCGGCCAGGGTGCCGACGCCTTCCTCGGGACCCAGGGGGATCCCTGGGACACGCAGTGGGACATGGCGCTGTGCGGGTTGGGCGCGGTCCTCTCGCTGGCCCTTCTCTCCCGCCGCCACGACCGGGAGCTCGCCTGCTAAGATCCGGCTCCGTGAGCTCCGGCCCCGCCCTCCGCTGCGAAGGACTGATCAAGCGCTACGGCGACCTCGTCGCGGTCGCGGGCGTCGACCTCGAGGTGCGGCGGGGGGAGTGTTTCGGCCTGCTCGGCCCGAACGGCGCCGGGAAGACGACCACCGTCGAGATCTTCGAGGGACTCAACGCCGCCGACGCGGGGCGCGTGGAGATCCTCGGGTCGACCTGGGCCGAAGGGGGCGACCGCCTGCGCGAGCGGATCGGGATCCAGCTCCAGGAGACCGAGCTCGCCGACAAGCTCACCGTGATCGAGGTCCTCACGCTGTTCCGCAGCTTCTACCGCCGGGGGCACGCCCCCGAGCACGCGATGCGCGCGGTCGGCCTCGAGGAGAAACGCGACGCCTGGGTCCGCAAGCTCTCCGGCGGGCAGAAGCAGCGCCTCTCGCTCGCGTGCGCGCTCGTGTGCGACCCGGAGATCCTGTTCCTCGACGAGCCGACGACCGGGCTCGACCCCCAGTCGCGCCGCCAGGTGTGGGAGATCGTCGGCGGGTTCCGCGAGAAGGGCGGGACGGTGCTCCTGACCACGCATTACATGGAGGAGGCCCAGCGCCTGTGCGACCGGGTGGCGATCGTCGATCGTGGAAAGGTGATCGCCCTCGGCACCCCGCGCGAGCTGATCGCCTCGCTCGGCGCCGAACACGTCGTCGAGATCGAGTGCGACGAGGCGTCTCCGGACGTCGAGGCGCTCCGCGGCCTTCCGGACGTGCAGGCGGTGCGCTCGGAGAACGGCGTCACGTCGCTCACCGTGCTCACGATGCACACGGCGGTCCCCGCGATCCTCGCCGAGCTCGAGCGGCAAAAGCTCCCGCTCTCCAGGCTGACGACGCATCACGCGACCCTCGAGGACGTCTTCGTCGCCCTCACCGGCCGTCACCTGCGCGAGGCCTGATCCGTGCGCGACCACCCGATCGTCCAGCTCACCCTCGCGAAGATCCGGCTGATGTGGCGCGAGCCCGAGGCGATCTTCTGGATCTTCGTGTTCCCGGTGCTGCTGACCGTCGCCCTCGGCATCGCGTTCCGGTCGAGCGGACCGGCGCCGATGGGCGTGGGGGTCGAGGCCGGACCCGGAGCGGCGGAGGCGACGAAGGCGCTCGCCGCCGATCCGCTGCTCAAACCGTCGACGTATCCCCCCGCGGAGGCGACGAAGGCGCTCGCCGCCGGGAAGGTGGCGATCGTCGTCGTTCCGGGGAATCCCCCTTCGTACCGGTTCGACCCGACGCGCGAGGACAGCCGCCTGGCGCGCCTGGCGGTCGATTCGGCGCTCCAGCGCGGCGCCGGACGCGGCGACGCCTTCTCGGCGCGGGACGAGCACCTCACCGAGAAGGGGTCGCGCTACATCGACTTCCTCGTCCCCGGCCTTCTCGGGATGAACTTGATGGGGACGGGGATGTGGGGCATCGGCTTCGGCATCGTCGTCGCGCGCTCGAAGGGGCTGCTCAAGCGCTACGTGGCGTCGCCGATGAAGCGCAGCCACTACCTTCTCGCGCAGATGGCGGGGCGGCTGATCTTCCTCGTGCTCGAGGTCGTCGTGATCCTCGGCTTCGGGCACTGGGTCTTCGACGTCCCGCTGCGCGGATCGCTGGCGCTCATCGCCTCGCTGTGTCTCGTCGGCTCGCTCGCCTTCGCGGGCCTGGGCCTGCTCGTGGCGAGCCGCGCGCAGACGATCGAGGGGGTGTCGGGGCTCATGAACTTCGTGATGCTTCCGATGTGGCTCGCGTCGGGAGTGTTCTTCTCCCCGTCGCGTTTTCCGGACCTCGTGCAGCCGTTCGTCCAGGCGTTGCCCCTCACCGCGCTCAACGACGCGCTGCGGGCCGTGATGCTCGAGGGCGCGGGATGGACGGCGGTCGCGGGCGAGCTCGGAATCCTCGCGGCCTGGGGGATCGTCGCCTTCCTCGCCGCCGTGCGCCTGTTCCGGTGGCAGTGAGCCCGGACCCCGGCCTGTGCGCGTCGTGCGCGTGGAGCCGCCGGGTCGACAACGCGAGGGGCTCGACCTTCTGGCGCTGCGGCCGTTCGGAGACCGACCCCGCGTTCCCGAAGTACCCGCCCCTGCCGGTCGCGGCGTGCACGGGATTCGAGGATGCCCGGATACAATCCGACGGTCATGCTGAACGTCCGTAGCGAGGTCGGTCGGCTGCGCCGGGTCCTGGTCCACGAACCGGGCCCCGAGGTGGACCACATGGTCCCGGCCATGATGGAGGAGCTCCTCTTCGACGACATCCTCTACGGGGATCGCGCGCGCGAGGAGCACGGGCGCTTCCGTCGGGTGCTGCAGCTGCTCGGCGTCGAGGTGCTCGACGCGGAGGACCTCCTGACCGACGCCCTCGCCGACCCGGCGTGCCGCACGTGGGCGCTCGAGATCGTGCTCGACGGCGCGGACCCGGGAACGCGGCGGACGGTCGCGGCGATGGCTCCGGCCCGGCTCGCGGCGGCCGTCGTCGGCGGGATGCGGCGCGAGCCGATCCGGCGCGGCATCGAGGCCCAGGAGCTGTTCTCGATCGTGCCGGTGCCGAACTGGTGCTTCCAGAGGGATCCCCAGGTCGTGCTGGGCGACGGCGTCGTCTTCGGAGCCATGGCGACGGCCGCGCGCCGGCGCGAAAGCGACCTCGCGCGGGCGATCTTCCGGTTCCATCCCGAGCTCTCCTCCTCCCCCGTCCTGCACGACCCGGCCGCGACCGGAGGGCCGGCGGGGGCGTACCTCGAAGGGGGCGACGTCCTCGTCCTTTCACCGGACGTGATCGCCGTGGGGAATTCCGAGCGGACCAACCGCGACGGGATCCAGGCGTTCGCGCAGTCGCTTCGCGGCAACGACCGGGCGCCCCGCTGGCTGCTGGTCGTCGAGCTCCCCAAGCGTCGCGCCTACATGCACCTCGACACGTTGATGACCCCGGTGGACCGGGACGCGTGCCTTGCCTATCCGCCCGTGATCTGCGACGACGGCCCGGAGCGTGCCCAGGTCTGGGAGATGGACCTCCGGGCGAAGTCCCCGAAGTTCACCCACCGCAAGGACCTGCTGGGAAGCCTCGCGCGTCGCGGGGTGGGCCTCGAGCCGATCCCCTGCGGCGGGGACGATCCGGTCCTGCAGCAGCGCGAGCAGTGGACCGACGGGGCGAACGCCCTCGCGGTCGCGCCGGGCGTGATCGTGCTCTACGAGCGCAACCAGGGGACGATCGAGGAGTTGGAGCGCCGCGGCTGGTCGATCGTCGCCGCGGAGGACCTCCTGCTGGGCCGCGCCGAGATCGACCTCGACGACCACCGCAAGAGCTGCATCGTCCTCGCGAGCCACGAGCTCTCGCGCGCCCGCGGCGGACCGCACTGCATGACCCACCCGCTGCTGCGCGACGAATAGCCGAAAAGGGGTCAGACCCCTTTTTCAGTGATGGTGGCCGTGGGCGCCGTGCACGTGACCGTGCGCGATCTCCTCGGGCGTCGCCGCGCGGATCCCCATGATCTCGACGTCGAACTGGAGGGTCTTTCCCGCGAGCGGGTGATTGCCGTCGAGCACGACCCCGTTCTCGCGCACCTCGGTGACGACCAGGGAGATCGTCCCGTCCGGCGTGCGCGACTCGACCTCGATGCCCACCTCGAGGGGCATTCCGTCGGGAAGCTGGTCCTTGCCGACCTCGAAGATCATGGCCGGGTCGTGTTTGCCGTAGGCATCCTCGGGGGCGATGCGGACCGTCGCGCGGTGTCCGGTCTCGGTTCCTTCGAGAGCCCGCTCGAGGCCCGGGATGATCCCGCCGAATCCGTGGAGGTATTCGATGGGATCGTCGCCGGGACGGCTGTTCTCGATCACCTCGCCCGAATCGTCGGTGAGGATGTAGTGAAGCTTCACGACATTGCCGCGCATGGCCTTCATGCGGCCTCCTTTCGACCGGCGCAGGGTACGCTTTCGCCGAGCCCCCGCCAACCCCGCCGACCCCCGAATCCCGGCCGTTACCTCAGTAGATCCAGACGAACGGCCCCGCGACCGATTCCGCGCGCGCTCCCTCCGGCGCGCGGTCGCGCGCATCGACCCACGCGGCGACCGATCGCAGCGCGCGCTCGACGGCGATCGGCTCGGTCTCGAACAGGCCGACGGCGGCGGCGCCGCCGGGATCGAGGAGCGCTCGCACCACGTCGCGACGGAGCGCTCCTCCCAGCGACACGACCGCGACCGCGCGCCCGGCGAGGCGACCGGCGTCCGCCGCCTCCCGCAGCCGGGCGGCGAGCGCCCCCGGAGCCTCGGCGGAGACGACGACGAGCGTCCCTTCGCTCCCGTCGGCGGCGTCGGTGGCGCGGGCCCCGAACACCCCGCGCGCGATCGCGGCGAGGTCCCGTCGCGCTCCCGGGAACGCCTCTGCGGCGACGACGACGCGGGTCCCCGCGGCCGGCTTCGCCCGCACCCAGCGTTCGGGCGATCGCGCCGCCTCGAGGCCGACCACGACCGGGGCGTCGCCCCAGTACGACCCGAAGGCGCGCGCGAGGACGAAGGGGTCCTCCTCGCCGGGAATCGCCGCGCGGGCCCCCGACCAGGGCTCGCGGATCGCGCGCGGATCCTCGACGACCATGAGCGTCGACGCGCCCGCGAGCAGTCCCTTCGACGACTCGAGCCCGGAGAGCGGCTTCCCCGCCGCGGGGTCCATCGCGCGTCCGAGGACCAGCCGCTGCAGGGCGCCGCGCGGGGCGTTCGCGGCGACGTCGCGGGTCCCCGGCCCGCGCACGCGCAGGGAGACGGTTGCGGGCTCCGCCGACGGCGGATCGGCGGGGCGCAGGATCTCGAGGAGCGCCAGACCCGCGGGGAGCTCCCCGGCATCCCGAGCCGCAGGAGACGCGTCGAGCGGAGCCGGAGCGATCGCGGGGACCGCGGCGAAACCGGCCTCCCCCCGCTCGACCCGATACGAGTGGAACCGCCCCCCCTCGACGCGCTCGAAGACCGCCGGACCTCCCTTCGGGTCGTCCACGCGCCGTCGCGAGCGCACCTCGCTCCCCCACGGCCCCTGAACGACGAGGGTCCAGGCGTGCTCCCGGCCGTCGGGTCCCTTCCACGTTCCGTTCCGGACGACAGCCGAGTCGGGGACGCGCACGCCGGTGCGCATCGCGGGCGACTCCGTTCCGGCGAAGACCCGGGGCGTCGCCGCCGGCGCAACCGGGCGCGCGGGCGACTCGTCCCCGAACCCCAGCTTCCGCCGCGACGCTCTCGCCAGGGCCGACTCCATGCCGAGGTCGATGCCGCCGATCCCCACGCTGAAGACCCGCATCGGCTCCCCCGCCGCGCGACGCGCGGCGACCCGCGAGCGAGGCGATTCGGGGACCTTGCCGAGGACCAGCCGATGCATCGCCAGGCGCTGCGCGCGGAAGCGCAGGTTCTCGAGGACCTCCGGTCCGGCCGAGCCGTTGCGCGCCCGCTCGATCTCCGCGAGCAGCGCCGCGTCCTCGGGAATGCGGCCGTCGAGCCAGGCGGCCGCGCGCGACAGCGCCAGGGCGGGCGCGAGCTCGGTCCCCGCTCGGGGGAGCAGGCGCTCGAGCGCCGCGCCGACCTCCGCCTGGTCGACGACCTCGACGGCGCCGGCGCCTCCGGCCGGAGGGAGCGCGTTCCAGGTGAGAAGCTGCGGGAAGGTGCGCGCGGTCGGCTCGGCGGGAATCTCGACGTCGAGCAGGAGATCGAGGTCGGGGACCACCAGCCCCTCCGCCTTCGCGGCGCGCAGCCACGTGAAGATCGCGAGCAGCCTCGCGACCTCGTCGAGCGACGCGATCTCGGGGAACAGCCGGCCGAGGGGAGCGCGGTTGGCGTTCAGGAATGCCGTCGTCGCCTTCGTCCAAGGCCGCTCGCTCCCCGCCGCGTCCAGGTCGACCGCGCTCTCCACGCGCTCGGAGGCGGCGGCCATGCGCGCGCGGCGGATCGCGAAGGTGTCGAGATTCTCGGAGAGGGCGAGGTCGACCTCGTCGGGGTAGAACCAGAAGCGCGTCTGCTGTCCCGCGACCTCCCCCGAGCCGGGGTCGGCGGCCATCCGCTCCAGGTGGGTCGCGAATCCCGGGACCGCCGCACGCGCCTCCTCGCGCGCGTCCCGTCCCGCGACGGGATCGACGCCGAGGCTGAAGGTCTTGAATCGCACGTCCGAGAGCAGGGAGACCAGCCCGAGCGTCGTGTCGCGCAGGCGTCCGCCGTAGTTGACGGCGCTGATCCACGGCGCCCGCCCGCGATCGAGGCTCATGTAAGGCTCCGCGAGCCCCCCGTGGAAGACCGCGCGGTACGCGACCGCCGCGTCTCCCAGGGTGAGCGGCCGGCCGAGGAGCTCCGGAGGGGCGACCGCATCGCTCGTGAACCACCGGATCGTCCCGTCGGGCTCGAGCCGCGCCCCTTCGATGCGCGCCGCGCGGGACAGCACCGACGCGAACGCGACGAGGTCGAGCGGCGGCCGCCCGCTTCGCGCGGCGGTGGAGCTCACCGTCTCCGTCCACGCCCGCGCGGCCAGATCGAACCGCGTGCGCGCGCGATCGTGGCGGTACGCGTACGCTTCGACCTGAAGCGGCTTTTCCCCGATCCGGCGCCGCTCGGCGGCGAGCGCGTGACGCACCACCGGCCACGCCGCATCCCAGGCCGCACGCGAGGCCGCCGCGGAATCGTCCGGGAGCGGCTTCGCGGCGCCTGCCGGCCCCTCCCCCTCCGGCCACGGCACGAAGGCGCGGATCTTCCCCGCGCCGTCGCCGAGGAGGAAGAACCGGCGCGCGCGCAGGAGCTCGACCCACGCCGGTTCGGCCCCCGCCCCCGACTCCCACGCAGCCCCGATCTCACGCCACGGCTTCGACGCGGCCGGCCCCGTCGCTTCGAGCGCGTCCGCCAGGACGAAGGCGTAGGGCTCCAGCCACGGGTCGAGAAGGCGGTAGGCGAGCAGGTCGGCGCGCCGCTCCCCCGGCGCGGGGAACGGTCGTCCCCCCAGCCGGTCGAGCAAGGCTCCGACCGGCTCCCCGGAATGAGTCAGCTGGGTGCGATCGACGAGCGACCCGTAGGCGACCGAATCCCATGCGGGGCCGGGCTCGGGGGCCGCGGCGGGGGTCGAGAGGAAGGTCACGAGCAGGGCGACGGGGACGAATGGCTTCATGGCGGCGCTTCTATACCGCCACTCGGCCTCTTGCGGAAACAGTACCTTGGTAGTACGGTTTCCGGCCGGAGACGCCGGCATGCTTCGAATCACGCGACAGACGGACTACGCGATCGTCCTGCTGACGCACATGGCGACCCGCCCGATGGACGAGATCCACACCGCCAAGGACGCCGCGCGCTGGGCCGGCCTGCCCCTCCCGATGGCCAGCAAGATTCTCAAGACGCTGGTCCGCGCCGGGCTCGTCGTCTCGCATCGCGGGGTGAAGGGCGGGTACGGGCTCGGCCGGCGCCCCGACCGGATCATGATCCGCGAAGTGGTCGAGGCCCTGGAGGGGCCGATCCACATCACCGATTGCGCCCAGGGCGCGGGCTCCTGCGAGCAGGAGCAGGGCTGCCCCACCCGCGTCAACTGGCAGCGCATCAACGCCGTCGTGCGGGAGGCGCTCGACGGCATCTCGCTCCTCGAGATGATCGCGGCCTCCCCGCGATCGGGCCTGCTCCGCGTCGAGGCCCCCGCGCTGCACGACACGCGCGTCTAGGAGGGTGCCGTGAAGACCGAGTCCCGCAGCGTCGAGGAACTCGCCAACCTCGAATACAAGTACGGCTTCGTCACGGAGATCGAGGCCGACGCCGTGCCCGCCGGCCTCAACGAGGACGTCATCCGGCTCATCTCCGCGAAGAAGAACGAGCCGGAGTTCCTCCTGGAGTGGCGCCTCAAGGCCTACCGCCACTGGCTCACGATGCAAGAGCCCCGCTGGGCGCACGTGACCTACCCCCCGATCGACTACCAGGCGATCGTGTATTACTCGGCCCCGAAGTCCCACGCCGGACCCAAGAGCCTGGACGAGGTCGACCCGGAGCTCCTCGCGACGTACGACAAGCTCGGCATCCCCCTTCGCGAGCGCGAGGCGCTCGCCGGGATCGCGGTCGACGCCGTCTTCGACAGCGTGTCGGTCGCGACGACCTTCAAGGACAAGCTCGAGGACCTCGGCATCCTCTTCGGCTCGTTCTCCGAGGCGGTGCAGGAGCATCCGGAGCTCGTCGAGAAGTACCTGGGCTCGGTCGTCCCCGCGACCGACAACTTCTTCGCCGCGCTCAACTCCGCGGTCTTCAGCGACGGCTCGTTCTGCTACGTCCCGAAGGGCGTCCGCTGCCCGATGGAGCTCTCGACCTACTTCCGGATCAACGCCGCCAAGACCGGCCAGTTCGAGCGCACGCTCATCATCGCCGACGAGGCCGCCACCGTCAGCTACCTCGAGGGATGCACCGCCCCGATGCGCGACGAGAACCAGCTGCACGCCGCGGTGGTCGAGCTCGTCGCCCTCGACCGCGCCACGATCAAGTATTCGACCGTGCAGAACTGGTACCCCGGGGACAAGGACGGCAAGGGCGGGATCTTCAACTTCGTGACCAAGCGCGGGAAGTGCGCGGGCTTCCGGTCGAAGATCTCCTGGACCCAGGTCGAGACCGGATCGGCGATCACGTGGAAGTACCCCTCGTGCATCCTCCAGGGCGACGAGTCGGTGGGCGAGTTCTACTCCGTCGCGCTGACGAACCACCGCCAGCAGGCCGACACCGGCACGAAGATGATCCACGTCGGCAAGAACACCCGCTCGACGATCGTGTCGAAGGGGATCTCCGCCGGACACGGCCAGAACACCTACCGCGGAGCCGTGAAGATCCTCAAGGGGGCCGAGGGGGCGCGCAACTACTCCCAGTGCGACTCGATGCTCATCGGCGACCGCTGCGGCGCGCACACCTTCCCGTACATCGACGTCGCCAACCCGACCGGGGTCGTCGAGCACGAGGCGTCGACCTCCAAGATCGGCGAGGACCAGTTGTTCTACTGCCAGCAGCGCGGGATCTCGACCGAGGACGCGGTCAACATGATCGTGAACGGCTTCTGCAAGGAAGTGTTCCGCGAGCTCCCGATGGAGTTCGCCGTCGAAGCCCAGAAGCTGCTGGGCGTCTCGCTCGAAGGGAGCGTGGGCTAGCGATGCTGAAGATCCGAAACCTGCACGCGCGCGTGGAGGGCGCCGAGATCCTCCACGGCGTCGACCTCGAGGTGAAGGCCGGCGAGGTCCACGCGATCATGGGACCGAACGGCTCCGGCAAGAGCACGCTGGCGGGCGTGCTCGCGGGGCGGGACGTCTACGAGGTGACCGAGGGCTCGGTTCTCTACGACGGCAAGGACCTGCTCGACCTCGACCCGGAGGACCGCGCGCGCGAAGGGGTGTTCCTCGCGTTCCAGTACCCGGTCGAGATCCCCGGCGTCAGCAACCTCTACTTCCTGCGCGCCGCGCTCAACGCCAAGCGCAAGCAGCAGGGACTCGACGAGATGGACGCGATGGACTTCCTCGCGCTCGTCCGCGACAAGATGAAGCTCGTCGAGATGGACGAGACGTTCCTCCACCGCTCCGTGAACGAGGGGTTCTCGGGGGGCGAGAAGAAACGCAACGAGATCTTCCAGATGGCGGTCCTCGAGCCGCGCCTGGCGATCCTCGACGAGACCGACTCGGGCCTCGACATCGACGCGCTGAAGATCGTGGCGAACGGCGTGAACCTGCTGCGCGCCCCCGACCGCGCGACGATCGTCGTGACCCACTACCAGCGCCTGCTCGACTACATCGTTCCCGACCGCGTGCACGTGCTGGCCGAAGGGCGGATCGTCCGCTCCGGGGACGCCGGGCTCGCGCGGGAGCTCGAGGCGAAGGGGTACGGCTGGCTCGAAGAGGCCGCGCGATGACGGTGAAGGCCACCCCCGACGCCGTCGCGTCGCTGCGGGACCGCGCGCGCGCGCGCTTCGAGGCGCTCGGGTTCCCGACGACGCGCGACGAGGAGTGGCGGCAGACCTCGGTCTCGGCGATCGCGAAGGCCGCGTTCGCCGCGACCCCGAGCGCCCCGATCGCGACGACCGAGCTCCAGGCGACGGGGCTGTTCCCCGGTCCCGGCGCGCGCGTGGTGCTCGTGGACGGCCGCCTGGACCAGGAGCGGACCGACCTCTCCGCGCTCGTCGGCGTCTCCGTCCGGCCGATCGCGGAGGCCCCCGAGGACCTGCTCGGCGCCGTCGCCCCCTGGGAGAACCGCCCGTTCGCCGCCTGGAACACGTCGGCGTTCGACGAGGGCGTGTTCGTCGACGTCGCTCCGGGAGCCAGGGTCTCCGCCCCGATCGACGTCGTGCACGTGGCGACTTCGGGGCCCAAGCCCCGCGCCACCCACCCGCGCGTCGCGATCCGCCTGGGAGACGGGGCCGAGGCCGACGTGATCGAGACGTTCTTGTCCCTGGGAGACGGAGAGACGCTCACGAACGCGGTCACCGAGATCGCGCTCGGCCCGAACGCCAAGCTCGACCATCAGAAGATCCAGGCCGAGGCGGCGCAATCGTGGCACGTCGCGACCCTCCAGGCGCGGCAGGCCCGGGACAGCCGCTTCCATTCCCACAACGTGAGCTTCGGCGCCGCCGTCGTGCGCAACGACGTCGGCGCGGTCCTCGACGGCGAGAACGCCGAGTGCCACCTCTACGGCCTCACGCTCGCCGACGGCCGCCAGGTCGTGGACAACCACACGACCCTCGACCACGCGAAGCCGCACTGTCCGAGCTGGGAGATGTACAAGGCGATCCTCGCGGGCCAGGCGCGGTCGATCTTCAACGGCCGCATCCTCGTCCGGCAGGACGCCCAGAAAACCGACGCCAAGCAGTCGAACCGCAACCTGATCCTCTCGCGCGAGGCGCTGGCGTTCACGCGCCCCCAGCTCGAGATCTACGCCAACGACGTGAAGTGCACGCACGGGGCGACGATCGGTCGCCTCGACGAGGAGCAGCTGTTCTACCTGCGCTCGCGCGGGATCCGCCGCGCGGAGGCCCACGAGCTGCTGATCCACGCCTTCGCCGCGGAGGTCCTCGACAAGATCGACCGCTCGGACGTGCGCGAGCGGATCGTCGCCAAGATGGAGCGGCGCCTGCCGCACCTCACCGGGAGCTGCGACCGATGCGCGTACGGCCGGGTGTGACGCCGGAGGCGGTCCTCGACGTCGAGGCGGTCCGCCGCGACTTTCCGATGCTCTCCCGCGAGGTGCGGGGAAGGCCGCTCGTCTACCTCGACAACGCGAACAGCACGCACAAGCCCGTCGAGGCCGTCGAAACCGAGAGGCGCTTCTACACCGAGCAGTATTCGAACATCCATCGGGGGGTGTACCTCCTCAGCCAGGAGGCGACCGAGCGCTACGACGCGGCCCGCGCGCGCGTCGCGCGGTTCCTGAACGCCGCCGATCCCCGCGAGATCGTCTTCGTGCGCGGAACGACCGAGGCGATGAACCTCGTCGCGCGGTGCTTCGGCGCCCCCCGGCTCTCCCCGGGCGACGAGGTCCTGGTCTCGGGGATGGAGCACCACTCCGGGATCGTTCCCTGGCAGATGGCGTGCGAGGAGAAGGGGGCGAGGCTTCGCGTCATCCCGGTCCTCGACGACGGCACGCTCGACCTTTCGGCCGCGGAGCGCCTGTTCTCCCCGCGGACCAGGGTGCTGTCGGTCATCCACGTCTCGAACGCGCTCGGCACCGTCAACGACGCCAAGGCGCTCGTCGCGATGGCGAAGCGGCACGGCGTGCCGGTCGTTCTCGACGGCGCGCAGACGATCTCCCACCTGCCCGTGGACGTGCGGGACCTCGACTGCGACTTCTACGCCTTCTCCGGACACAAGCTGTTCGGCCCGACCGGGATCGGCGTCCTCTACGGGAAGGCGTCCCATCTCGACGCGATGCCCCCCTACCAGGGGGGCGGGAACATGATCCACACGGTCACCTTCGAGAAGACGACCTACGCCGCGACGCCGTTCAAGTTCGAGGCGGGGACGACGAACATCGCGGGAACGCTCGGGCTCGCCGCCGCGATCGACTACGTGGAGCGCGTGGGATGGGACGCGATCGCCGCGCACGAGCGGCTCCTCACCGAGCGCGTGCTCGCGGTCCTGGCGGAGATCCCCGAGGTGCGGCTCGTCGGCCGGCCGGCCGAAGGCGTCCCGGTCTTCTCGCTCGTCGTCGACGGGATCCACCCGCACGACGTGGGCACCGTGCTCGACCTCGACGGGGTGTGCATCCGGGCGGGGCACCACTGCGCGCAGCCGCTGATGCGACGCTTCGGCGTGCCGGCGACCGTCCGCGCGTCGTTCGCCTTCTACAACACCGTCGAGGAGGCCGACGCGCTCGGCCGCGCGCTGCGCCGGACGATCGAGGTATTCCGCGGATGAACGACCTTCGCGACCTCTACCAGGAGGTGATCCTCGACCACTCGAAGCGCCCGCGGAACCGCCGGGCGATCGAGGGGGCGAGCCACCTCGCCAACGGGCGGAACCCGCTGTGCGGCGACACGCTGGTGCTCTACCTCGCCGTGGACGGAGACGTCATCCGCGACGTCGCCTTCCAGGGGGAAGGGTGCGCGATCTCGACCGCCTCCGCGTCGATGCTGACCGACGCGGTGAAGGGGAAGACGGTCGCGCAGGCCCGCGCGATGTTCGAGACCTTCCACCACCTGCTCACCGACGGCGCCGCGGGCGCGGGGGAGCTCGGCAAGCTCGCGGTGTTCTCGGGGGTCCGGGAGTTCCCGGTGCGGGTCAAGTGCGCCACGCTCGCCTGGCACACCCTGATGGCGGCCCTCGAAAAGCGCGACAGCGCCTCGACGGAGTGACGCGATGAGCCAGACCGGCGTCGATCCTTTCGCGATCGAGCAGCAGGCGATCGAGCAGATCAAGACCGTTTTCGATCCCGAGATCCCGGTGAACATCTGGGAGCTCGGCCTCATCTACGGCGTCGAGGTCTCCCCCGAGGGCCGCGTCACGGTGAAGATGACCCTCACCTCGCCGATGTGCCCGTCCGCCCAGGAGCTTCCCCTCGAGGTCGAACAGAAGGTACGCTCCGTCGGCGGCGTCACCGACGCCAAGGTGGACATCGTCTGGGAGCCGATGTGGACGAAGGACATGATGAGCGACGTGGCCCGCCTGAAGCTGGGCTTCTTCTGAGGCCCTCGCTCGTCGCCGCCCTGGCGGGCTGCGCCACGCTCCTGAGCTGCGGCTCCCCGGCTCCGGGCTGGCCCGACGCGCCGATCGTCGTCGTTTCCATCGACACGCTGCGCTCCGACCGCCTGCCGTCCTACGGATACGGCGGCGTCGCCACCCCCGCGCTCGATGCACTCGCCCGGGGCTCCATCCGGTTCGAGCGCGCCTACACGCACGCGCCGCTGACGCTCCCGGCCCACGCCTCCCTGTTCACGGGGGCGCTCCCCGCCGAGCACGGCGTGCGCGACAACCTCGGCTACGCGCTCGACCCGAAGAAGACCCCGACGCTCGCCCGGCGCCTCCAGGAGCGCGGGTACGCCACCGGGGCCTTCGTCTCGTCGTTCGTGCTGCGCGGCGCGTCGGGGATCGCGGACGGCTTCGACGTCTACGACGACGCGATCGAGGCGGGTACGAATCCCGGCGAGTCGCAACGCTCCGGGTTCGAGACGCTGCGCCAGGCGGACCGGTGGCTCGCCACGGTGAAGGGCCGTCCCTTCTTCCTCTTCGTCCACCTCTACGAGCCGCACGCCCCGTACGCGCCCCCCGATCCCTTTCGCGAGCGTTACGCGGCCCACCCGTACGACGGCGAGGTCGCGACGGCGGACGCGATCGTGGGCGGCCTGTTCGACGCCCTGCGCCGCGAGGGGGCGTGGGACCGCGCGATCGTCGTCGTGTTGTCCGACCACGGCGAAGGACTCGGCGAACACGGCGAGGACGAACACGGCCTGTTCGTGTACCGCACGACCCTGCAGGTCCCGCTCTTCGTGAAGCTCCCCGCGGGCGAGCGCGGCGGGACGACCGACGCCGTGCCCGCGGGGCTCGCCGAGATCGCTCCGACCCTGCTCGCGGCCGTTGCGGGAGGCGAGGGGCGCACGCTCCTCGATCCGGGGCGTCCGGCCGTCCCCGTCTTCTCGGAGACGGCCTACCCCCGCCTCCACTTCGGCTGGAGCGACCTCGCCTCCGCGATCGACGGCCGCCGGCACTGGATCGAAGCCCCGCGCCCGGAGCTCTACGACCTCGAGGCCGACCCCGGAGAGTCGAACGACCTCGCCGCGCGGGAATCCGGCGGAACGCTCGCGTCATTCGCCCGCGAACGGCGGGTCGTGCCCGAGCCTCCATCCCCCCTCGACGCCGAGGCGCGCGCGAAGCTCGCCTCCCTCGGCTACCTCGGAGGAGCCTCGGCGCCGGGCGAGGGAGACGACCTCCCCGACCCCAAGGACCGCGTCGCCGACGCCAACGCCCTTCGCCTCGGAATGCGCACCCTCGCCGAAGGGGACCCCGCCGGGGCGGCGAAGGTCCTCGAGCCGGTGCTGGCGCGCAACCCGCGCCTCACCGACGGATGGGAGTCGCTCGCGCGGGCGCGCGACGCCCTCGGCGACGTCGAGGGCGCGGTGGAGGCGTGGGACCGCGCCCTGTCCGGCTCGGGAGGCGACCCGGTCTTCGCCCTCGGCGCCGCGACGACGATGCTGCGTGCCGGGAAACTCGCCGAGGCGGAGGCGCTGGCGCGCGTCGCGGTGGACGCGAAGCTCGCGGGCGCCACGGAGGTGCTGGCGCGGGCGGCGCTGCTCGGCGGGAACGTCGCCGAGGCGGAGCGGCTCGCGCAGGCGGCGGTCGCCGAGCAGCCCGATCGATTCCCGCCGCGCATCCTGTACGCGCAGGTGCTGCTCGCACGGCACCGCCCGAAGGAGGCGCTCGAGGAGATCACCCGGATCGTCGCCGCCTTCCGCGCGAGGACGCAGCAGGATCCCTCGCTGCTCCGCGGGGCCGCGCTCGTGCGCGGCCGCGCCCTCGCCGCCCTGGGCGATCCGCAGAACGCCATCGCGGCCTACCGCGCCGAGATCGGGATGTTCCCCGACCAGGCCGCCGCCTACGGCGATCTCGCCGTGATGCTCGCGATGGCGGGGGATCCCCAGGCGGCGCGCGCCACGATCGCGCGCCTGCAGGAGGTCGTCCCCCGCCCGGTCTTCGAGGCGGAAGTCCGACGGGTCCAGGCGATGCTGCAGCGACCCCGATGAGCAGGCGAGATCCCGACACGCCGCTGCTGCGCACCGTGTTCGACGACGCGCGACGACCCGGGATCACGCGCTCGATCCGCGACGACGTCGCCACGCTCCGGCGCTTCTACCTGACCGACGCGCAGAAGCGGAAGATCGAGCAGGCCCACGCGCTCGGGCGCGCGTGGCTCACGTCGTTCTACCTGCTGCGCGCCCTGCTGCTGCGCCTGTCCCCCAACCGGCGCGTGCTCCTCGCCGCGTGCCTGGCGATCGCCGCCTTCCTGAACACCTCCCGCGTCCGGGTCGGCGAGGGCGTGGACCTGACGCTGTCGTTCTGGCCGCTGGCGGTGCTGGGCCTGCTCGCGCTCCTCGCGCTCGAACTCAAGGACAAGCTGGTCGCGCGCGACGAGATCGAGCTCGCGCGCGCGGTGCAGCTGTCGCTCCTCCCGCGCGCGCACCCGCGCCTGGGCGCGTGGCGGGTCTGGAGCGCCTCCGTCCCCGCGAACGACGTCGGCGGCGACCTCGCCGACTACGTGCCCGTCGCGGAGGGCCGCCTCGGTCTCGCGCTCGGGGACGTCGCCGGGAAGGGCATGGCGGCCGCCCTGCTCGCGGCGAAGCTCCAGGCGACCCTTCGCGCGCTCGCGCCCTCGCACGCCGGGCTCGACGGCCTCGGGCGCGCGGTGAACGCCATCCTCGTGCGCGACGGCCTCGAGAACCGGTTCGCCACGTTGTTCTACGCGGAGGTCGACCAACGCTCCGGCCGCGTCCGTTTCCTCAACGCAGGGCACAACCCCGCCCTCGTGATCCGCGGCGGAGCCGTCGAGACGCTCCCGGCGAACGGGATCCCGCTCGGCATGTTCGACGGCGCGCGGTACGCCGAGTCCGCCGTCACGCTCTCCCCCGGCGACACCCTCGTCGTGCACTCCGACGGGGTGAACGAGGCGGAGGACCCCGACGGCGAGGCGTTCGGCGACGCGCGACTCCACGCGATCGTCGGTCGCGACGGGGCGCTTCCTCCCGAGGCGCTCGGCCGGGCGATTCTCGAAGCGGTCGCCGCCTTTCAGGGTCCGGGGAAGCCGCGCGACGACCAGTCGGTGCTCGTCCTGCGTTACGCCCCCGAACCCGTGATTTCGGATTCGCACGAGGCCGATCCCGTCGCTTGAGCCGCAGGCGACGCGAAACGTCGCCCGATTGCGGTTCCGGAGCGCCGCGAACCCCCTTTCGTCACCGTCTTTCGGCGGCGTCGGCGCGCGACCCGCGATGTCGCGGCCGATTGCGATTCCGTGCCGTGCTGGCACCGGCCGTGCTGCTCCTCCCCGTCGCGTCCGCGTCAAGCGGCCACGGGAGGTCACGATGGGTCACGGGAACGCCATCCTTCGCCGACTCGGGGCAGCCGGGCTGGGGTTGGCCCTGGTCGGCAACGTCCACGCCGCCTTCCCCGGCGCCAACGGGAAGGTCGCGTTCGAGAGCGACCGCACGAGGGACGTGGACATCTGGACGACCAACGCCGACGGCTCGCAGCCGACGGTCCTCGCGCCGTTCTTCGGCGCCGCCGACCGCAATCCGGCGTGGTCCCCGGACGGCGCCATGGTCGCCTTCCAGAGCGGCCGGACCGGCGACCTCGAGATCTGGGTCGCGAACGCCGACGGCACCGGCGCGCGGAACCTCACGCAGCGCGCGGGAGCGGACCTCCATCCCTGCTGGTCCCCCGACGGATCGCGGATCGCGTGGGCGCGCTGGATGCCCGCCGATTTCGCGTACGACATCTGGGTGATGAACCTCGACGGGACCGGCGCGCGCAACGTATCCGCCCACTGGGGCAACGAGCTCCACCCCGCGTGGTCCCCGGACGGCGCGACGATCGCCTACGAGACCGACCGCGACTTCGACCTGGAGATCTACGCGCAGCCCGCGGGCTCCTCGGGCGAAGCCTCCGCCGTGAACCTGACCCGTCGGGCGGACGCGGACGACATGGATCCGTCCTTCGCCCCCGACGGCGGGCGGATCGCGTTCGTGAGCACCCGCGGCGATTCCGCGACGCGCATCTACACGATGTTCTCGGACGGCTCCGTCCCCACGCTCCTCGCCGGATCGCAGGCGGGAGACGACGCCCCGGCGTGGTCGCCCGACGGGGACAAGATCGCCTTCAGCCGCGTGGACGGGAACGGGACGCGCCAGATCCACATCGCGGACCTCGTCGCGGAGTCGGCGTCCGCGCTGACCGCGGAGGGGACCACGAACACGAACCCCGACTGGCAGACGATCGCCGCCCAGGAGGAGAACCACCCGCCGGTCGCGAACGCCGGGCCGGACGGCGCGGTGCCCTGCGCCGACGCGTCGGGCGCCGTCGTCACGCTCGACGGCAGCGCGTCGTCGGATCCCGACTCGACCCCCGGAACCCAGGACGACCTCGCGGTCTTCGAGTGGTTCCTCGCCTTCGGCACGGACGACGAGCGCCTGCTCGGAACCGGCATGCAGATCGACGCGACGATTCCCGTCGGCACGAACGTGGTCACCCTGCGCGTGACCGATCGCGACGGGCTCCAGGCGGAAGACGCCGCGACGTGGACGGTCGTCGACCCGACCCCGCCGTCGATCGCGGTGTCGATCTCGCCGAACACGCTCTGGCCCCCCAACCACCAGCTGACCGAGGTGCGCGCGCGCGTCGTCGTCGCCGGCGGAACGTGCTCCCCCTCCCCGTCGTTCGTCCTGCGATCGATCGTGAGCAGCGAGCCGGACGACGCGCCGGGGGACGGCGACGGCCAGAGCGTCGGGGACGTCCGCGGCGCCGAGACCGAAGCCTCCGACCTGGCGTTCGCGCTCCGGGCGGAGCGCGCCGCGGGCGGACCCGGACGCGTCTACACGGTCACGTACGCCATCGCCGACGGCCCCGCCGCGGGGACGACCGCGACGGCGACGGTCACCGTCGCTCACGACGCCTCGGGACCGGGCTCCGCACCGTCGCGGTCGACCCGGCCGTCCGCGTCCGCCGGGGATCGAGCCATCCGCCCCCGCTGATCGCCCCCCCTCTCGGCCCCGCGCGGTTCCCCTCCCGCGCGGGGCCTTTTCTTCGTTAGACTCTCGCGGCTTTCCCCGTCGGAAGGCTGCGAGGGGCCCTCATGCAACGCATCGTCGCCGGCGGCATCGTCGCCGCCCTGCTGTGTTCTCCCCGACCCGTGCACGCGGAGCGCCCGCTCGTCTACGCGATCGAAGGCGCGACGGTGCTCGTCGCCCCCGGCCGCACGCTCGAGAACGCGACCGTCGTCGTCCGCGACGGGCGCATCGAGGCCGCGGGTCGCGAGGTGCGTGTTCCCGCCGACGCCGTCCCGATCGCCGGGAAAGGCACGTGGGTCTGGGCGGCGTTCCTCGATGCGGGCTCGACGCTCGGCCAGAACGAGCCCGAGCCCGCCCGTCGCCCTCCCCCGGGCGATGCCCACGACGACTTCGGCGCGGCGGAGCCTCCGTCGGGGAGCCTCACGGCCGCCGGCCCCGCCCACGCCGTCCCGCGCGTGCGGGCCGAGTTCCGAGCGATCGACGCCCTCAAGCCGTTCGCGGGAGACGCGAAGTTCACGACGGAGCCCTGGCGCCGCCAGGGCGTCGGCGCCGTGCTCGTGCAGCCGAGTCGAGGTCTGTTCCGTGGCGAGAGCTCCGTGGTCCTCCTCGCCGACGATCGGCCGGTGGCCGAGCTCGTCGTCCGCGCCGGCGCCGCCCAGCACGTCGCGTTCGAGTCCGGCTCGTTCGGCGAGGGTTACCCGACGAGTCTGATGGGCGCGGTGGCGGCGATCCGCCAGACGCTGCTCGACGCCCGCCGTTTCGCGGCCTGGCAGGACCTCTACGCCCGCGATCCGCGCGCGAGCTCCCGCCCGGAGTACGTCGCCGCGTTCGAGGCGCTGCGCCCCGTCCTCGAGCGGAGGCGACGCGCGATCGTGCAGGCGGACGACCCCGCGGACGTCCTGATCGCCGGCGCGCTCGCGCGCGAGTTCGACCTCGACGTCGCCGTCGCCGGAACGGGATTCGAGGCGGAGCTGGCGGCGGCGGTTCGGGCCACCGGGCTGCCGATCCTGTTCCCCGCCGCGGTTCCCGACCGCCCGAAGGCCGCGGACGCCGACGAGGCGCTCGCCCTGACCCTCCGGGACCTGACGCGATACAACGACGCGTCCGGCGCACCGCGGCGCCTGCACGAGGCCGGCGTCCGGTTCGCGCTCACCAGCCGCGGATTGCGCAATCCGTCCGAGCTCGGCGCGAACCTGCGGGCGTTCGTCGAGGCGGGGCTCCCTTCCGACGTCGCGCTCGCCGCGCTGACCACGGTGCCCGCGGAGATCCTCGGCGTGGACCGCCAGCTCGGCACCGTCGAGCCGGGCAAGATCGCCAATCTCGTCCTCGCGGACGGGCCGCCCTTCGCGAAGGGCACGACGATCCGGCGGATGTTCCTCGACGGACGCGAGGTGACGTTCGAGGAGAAGCGGAAGCCCAAGGGGGACCCGAGCGCGAAGGTCGATCCCCGGGGCACCTGGTCGGTCATCGTGGACTTCGGCGGCGGCGCCGCGACGCGGACGTGGACGATCGAGGGAACACCCGGCGCGCTTCGCGGGACCGCCGAGACGCAGCGGGGCACCGTCACGTTCGAGCGCGTCGTGCTGGAGGGGAACCTCCTCACCGTGGTCTTCCCTCCGCAGGGGGGGC
Source organism: Candidatus Polarisedimenticolaceae bacterium (assembly GCA_036376135.1). Lineage (NCBI taxonomy): Bacteria > Pseudomonadati > Acidobacteriota > Candidatus Polarisedimenticolia > Candidatus Polarisedimenticolales > Candidatus Polarisedimenticolaceae > Candidatus Polarisedimenticolaceae bacterium. The sequence continues at coordinate 30,971 of DASVAW010000033.1, forward strand.
GTCCGGCGACCGAGGCCTCGGTCGTCGTGACCGGGGACGAGTTCGAAGGGACCGCCGAGTTCGGATCGCGCACCGTCGACCTCGGCGGGAAGCGAACCAAGGGACCGGAAGGGGGTGCGCGATGAGGGCCGCCGCCGGATTCCTCGTCGTCGCGCTCGCCGCCGACGCCTCGGCCCAGACTCTCGCCCCGGAGGCGAAGGCTCCGGCGGTGGTGCTCGTGAAGGACGCGACCGTGTGGACGCAGGGCCCCGCGGGGGTGCTCGAGAACACCGACGTGCTCGTCCGCGAGGGGAAGATCGCGGCGATCGGGAGGGCGCTCCCCGCCCCGGCCGGGGCGTTCGTCGTCGAGGCGGGAGGGCGCCACGTGACGCCGGGACTCATCGACGCGCACAGCCACACGGCGATCCGCGGCGGCGTGAACGAGGGATCCAACAACGTCACCGCCGAGGTCCGCATCGCCGACGTCGTCGATCCCGACGATCCCGACGTCTACCGCGCGCTCGCCGGCGGCGTGACGACGTCGAACCTCCTGCACGGCTCCGCGAACGCGATCGGCGGGCAGAACGCCGTCGTGAAGATGCGGTGGCGGTCCACACCCGCGGCGATGCTCGTCGACGGGGCCCCGGCCGGGATCAAGTTCGCGCTCGGGGAAAACCCCAAGCGGTCGAACTTCCGCGCCCCCGGCGGCGCGGTGCGTTACCCCGCGACGCGCATGGGCGTGATGGAGTCGATCCGCGAGCGATTCCTCGCCGCGCGGGACTACGCCGCGACGTGGGCGGCGTGGAACGCGCTCCCCGCCGGGGAGCGCGCGAAACGCGTCCCGCCGCGCCGCGACCTGCAGCTCGAGGCGATCGCCGAGATCCTCGAGGGGGATCGCCTCATCCACTGCCACGCCTACCGCCAGGACGAGATGCTCGCCCTGGTGCGCCTCGTCGAGACCTTCTCGGTGCGCATCGCGACCTTCCAGCACGTGCTCGAGGGGTACAAGATCGCCGACGAGATCGCCGCGCACGGCGCGGGCGCCTCGACCTTCAGCGACTGGTGGGCCTTCAAGCTCGAGGCCTACGACGCGATCCCGTACAACGGCGCCTTGATGCGCGACCGAGGGGTCCTCGTGAGCTTCAATTCCGACTCGTCGGAGCTCGCCCGAAGGATGAACCTCGAGGCGGCCAAGGCGGTGAAATACGGCGCGGTACCCGAGGCGGACGCGCTCGCGTTCGTCACCCTGAACCCGGCGCGCCAGCTCGGGATCGACCGGCGCGTCGGCACGCTCGAGGTCGGCAAGGACGCCGACCTCGTCGTCTGGTCGGGCCATCCGCTCAGCGTCTATGCCGTCGCGGACCAGACCTGGGTCGACGGCCGCCTGGAGTTCGACCGGACGGCGGACGTGGCGTCGCGCGCGGCGGTCGAGGCCGCGCGCGCCGAGGCCGTCGCGAAGGCGCTCGGGCGCGCGCCCGAGCCCCCGGCGACGGCGATCCCCGCGGGGGCGCAGCCCGGACCGGGTCCCGCACCCGCGTGGAAGGACCGCCTGGCGTCGCGCGGCGGCGGCGTCTCGATCGTCGGCGCCACGGTGCATCCGGTCTCCGGCCCGCCGATCGAGAACGGCACCGTCTCCTTCCGCGAGGGGCGCATCGTCGCGGTGGGCGCCGGGCTCCCGCCTCTGCCGGGTGCGACCGTCGTCGACGGCCGCGGCCGGCACCTCTACCCCGGCCTGCTCGACGCGAGCTCGTCGCTCGGACGCGTCGAGATCTCCTCGGTCGCGGGAAGCGTCGACGTCGGAGAGATCGGCGATCTCAATCCGGAGGTCGCGACCGCGATCGCGGTGAATCCGGATTCCGAGCTCCTCGGGGTCGCGCGCGCGAACGGGATCACCCACGCCCTCGGCGTCCCCGAGGGCGGAATCGTCAGCGGGAGCTCCGCGTGGATGCGGCTGGACGGGTGGACGTGGGAGGATCTCGAGGCCTCGGGCCCGGTCGCGATGCACGTCCGCTGGCCGTCGTACGCCGTACGCCGCGGGCCGGGCGCTCCGTCCGAGGACGACCAGCGCCGCGAGCGCGAGCTGCGCCTGACCGCGTTGCGCCGGCTCTTCGAGGACGCACGCGCCTATGCCCGCGCGAAGGGAGCGGCGCCGGACGGGCGACGGATCGACGTCGACCCGAAGCTCGAGGCGATGCTCCCCGTGGTCGACGGCCGCCTCCCGGTCGTCGTGCATGCCTCCCAGGCCCGCCAGATCCGCGCGGCGCTCGATTGGGCGGGCAAGGAGCAGATCCGCATCGTGCTCGCGTCCCCCTCCTCCGGGGACGCGTGGCGTCTCGCCGATGCCCTCGCCGCACGCGCGGTGCCGGTCCTCCTCGAAGGGGTCCTGCAGCTCCCCGCGCGCGAAGACGACCCCTACGACGCGGCCTACGCGGCCGCCGCGAAGCTCCGCGCCGCCGGCGTGAGGGTCGCGATCGCCTCCGGGGGCGGCGGGGGGGGCGCGTGGACCGCGCGCAACCTCCCCTACCACGCGGCCATGGCCGCGGCGTTCGGCCTCCCCAAGGACGACGCGCTGCGCGCCGTGACGCTCCACGCGGCCGAGATCCTCGGCGTCGCGAGCACCCTGGGCTCGATCGAAGTCGGCAAGTCCGCGAGCCTCATCCTCACCGACGGCGACCCGCTCGAGATCCGAACGCGAGTCGGGGCCGCCTGGATCGACGGCCGCCCGGCCTCCCTGGAGGACAACCGGCACGACCGCCTCTACCGCAGGTATGCCTCGCGCCCGCGCCCAGGGGCGCGCTGAGGTCCCGATGCTGGACATCCGCGATTTGTCCGTCCGCTGCGGCCGGTGCCTCAACTACCAGACCCTCACCGCCTACGCCAAGCGCGAGGGGTGGAACGTCTACACCTACACCTGCGACGAAGGGACCTGCGACGTGGACGCGACGCGCACGCTGCTGGAGGTCCCCGAGGCGATCGACGTGTTCGCGACGCGGCATCCGGAGTGTGGCGGAGGGTGCGGAAGCTAGCCGCACAGAAATCGGAGCGCACGACTCCCCTGCGGCCCGTATGGTTCCCGTCGAGGGGAACATCGTGACGGTCCTTGCTCCGGCCTCGGAGTTCCTGGGGATTAGTCGCGCCGCCGCCGCCGTGCGCGAGCAGATCGTCCGAGCGGCGTCGGTCGACGCCCCCGTCCTCGTGGTCGGCGAGAGCGGCGTAGGCAAGGAGCTCGTCGCCCGCGGAATCCACGACCGGTCCCGCCGCGCGCCGGGGCCCTTCATCGCCCTCAATTGCGCCGCGATCCCGGACGGCCTGGTGGAGTCGGAGCTGTTCGGGCACGAGCCCGGCTCGTTCACCGACGGCCGGAGCCTCCGGCGCGGCGCGTTCGAGCTCGCCGACCGGGGGACGTTGTTCCTGGACGAGGTCGGCGACCTGAGCCCGTCGGCTCAGCCGAAGCTGCTCCGCTCCCTCGAATCGGGAGAGTTCCTGCGCGTGGGGGGCGAGCAGCCCCGGCGCTCCGACTTGCGCGTGATCGCCGCCACGAACCACGACCTGCACCGGATGTCCGTCGAGAACCGCTTCCGCGCGGATCTGCTCTACCGCCTGCGGGTCATCGAGATCCGGGTCCCGCCGCTGCGGCACCGGCGCGAGGACATCCCGCTGCTCGCCGAACGGTTCGCCCGGCACGTTGCCTCGAGCCAGAATCAGCCGTTCCGCGGATTCTCGCCGGAGGCGATCCAGGCCCTCTCGCGATACCCCTGGCCGGGGAACGTTCGCGAGCTACGGTCGGTGGTGCAGCGTGCGCTCTCGTTCCGTCTGGACGGATTGGTGGACGGATCCGTGCTCGACCTCGACCCCGTCTCCGCCGGCCGGATCGGCCTGCGGGCGCTGCTCGACGAGGACTGGAAGAACGCTCGCTGGAAGTTCGAGTCCGCCTACGCAAGTCACCTGCTCGGCCGCTTCGGCGGGAGCGTACGGGAAGCGGCGCATGCCGCGGGGCTCGCGCCCCGCAGCCTCTACAAGATGCTCCGGCGGCAGCGGCAGCGGCGCGGTGACACCGACTGAGCGCGCCCACGGTGGCCTCGAGCTTGTTGAGTCTCCGGGTGTCCGGCCTGTCCTCCGGCGGACGGGAGTGCTTTCGCAAGTCGCGACTTCCTTGAGTTCCCGCCGGGCCCGGGTCTTGCCCCGGTCCGGACCATGCGCTGGCCCATCCACCCCGTCGAACGCGTGCGTCCGTCCCGCTTCGCCTCCTCGTCCCGGTCGCGGCAGGGCTTGCGGCCTGTGCGGCGCATCGCCAGATCGCCCGCTCCGCGCACTGCTCCAAGGCCGCGAGCGGCTCGGGGGTGCCCCCTTCAATCTTCCGGCCTTTCCCCGGGCGGCGCCATCTTCACGATCCTCGGGAAGAACCGGGCGACCTTCTCGACGAGGTCGGACTGCGCCGCCATCACGACGTCGATGTCCTTGTACACTCCGGGAACCTCGTCGAGCCCTGCCGAGATGACGTCCACCCCGCGCTCGTCGAGCAGGCGCCGCACTTCCCCCCACACGAACCGCTGCTTCGCCGCGGCTCGGCTCATCACCCGCCCCGCCCCGTGCGCCGCCGACCGCATCGACTCGGCGTTGCCCAGGCCACGCACGACATAGGTGGGGCTCGCCATCGAACCGGGGATGATCCCGAGCACGCCGGCCCCCGCCGGGGTCGCCCCCTTGCGGTGGACGATCAGCGTTTCCCCGAAATGCTCCTCCTTCCAGGCGAAGTTGTGGTGGTTCTCGAGGTCGAGGACGACGCGTGCGCCGAGGTGGCGCGCGATCGCGCGGTGAATGCACGCGTGGTTGGCGGCGGCGTATTTCCCCATCAGCTCCATCGCCGCCCAGTACTCCTGCCCCTCGTGCGAGGCGAGGTCGAGCCAGGCGAGGTGGAGCAGCTCGCGCGGAAGCTCCGCGCGCTTCGTCATCGCGAGCTTGCTGTAGTGGTCGGCGACCGACGCGCCCGTGCCGCGGCTTCCGCTGTGCGTGAGGAGCGCGAGGTAGGTCCCGGGCGGGATCCCGAGCGCGTCGTCGGGAACGTCGAAGGTGCCGAACTCGACGAAGTGGTTCCCGCTCCCCGAGGTCCCCAGCTGCGACCACGCCTTGTCCTTCAGCTCGCGCGTGACCGGAGAGACGGTCCAGTCGTCGTCGAGGACGTCGTGCTCGCGACGGTCCTTGAAGTGGGCGCCGACCCCGAAGCGCGTCTCCGACTCGATCGCCTTCTTCAGGCGCTGCGACTCGCCGGCGAGCAGCCGGGGCGGGAGGTCGAGGACGGTCATCTTCATCCGGCAGGCGATGTCCACGCCGACGGCGTACGGGATCACCGCGTTGCGGGTCGCCAGCACGCCGCCGATCGGAAGGCCGTACCCCGGGTGCGCGTCGGGCATGAGCGCCCCCTTCACCGAGACGGGGAGGGCGCACGCGTTCGCCATCTGACGCAGCGACTCGGGCTCGAGGTCGAGGCCCCAGCTTCGCCAGGGCGCCGGGGATTCCCGCGGCACGAAGCTCCGGCGGGACTCGGCGCGGTTGAGGATCGCGCGGGCGAGCTCGCCGTAGGCCGGGTCGTCCCGGAACGACTCCGGATCCTCGACGAGCGCGCGGACGTCCCGCCGGATGTCGCGCACGTCCGTGCCGGACTTCCGGGCCGCCCCAACGGCGGCGAGCGCGGCGTGCAGGGGGGCGCCTCGCGGGACGCCGAGGTTGAGGAGCTCGCGGGCTTTCATACCGGCATTCTGACGCGAACCCGCTACAATCCCACGGTTCCCATCAGGAGGCCCCGTGAGCCACGCCGGCGATCCGCGTTCCCTCGAGATCGGCATCCCCACCGTCGACGCGGAGCACCGCGAGCAGCTCGATCGCATGGCGCGCCTTCAGGGCGCCATCCTCGGGGGCGGCGATCCGGAGACGATCGCCGACGACCTCGAGAGCCTGACCGACTACATCGACGCCCACTTCACCTCCGAGCAGATCCTGATGCGCGAGCAGGCCTACCCCGAGTACGCGACGCACCTGCGCGAACACGACGCCGCGATCGACATGCTGCGCAACCTCGAGACGCGCGTGCGTTCCGGGGACGCGGCCGCCTCGGCCGAGGTCCTGTCGGCCCTCAAGGGGTGGCTCGTCTCGCACATCGACCGCGCCGACCGTGCGCTCGCCGGCTTCCTCCTCGCGCGCGGCAAGGAGATGCCCTGACGTGCCGGCCGCGGCGCTCCTGCTGGCGGCACTCCTCCCGATCGCGGAGATCGATGCCTCGTGGGCGCTCCGGGCCGACCTCGACCGCGCGCAGGCCCATGTCGCCGAGGTGAAACGCGCCGCCGCGGCGCACCCCGACGCCTCCGCGCTCCAGTGGCGGCTGTGCCGCGCACTGTTCTTCCTGGGCGAATACGCCCTCGACCCGAACCGGAAGGACGAACGCAAGACGGTGCTGCGCGAGGCCCGGGAGGCCGGCGAACGCGCGGTCGCCCTCGCGAAGGACGACGCCGAACGACTCCCTTCCCACGTCTGGGCCTCGTACGCCTGGGGCCAGTGGGCGCTGCTCGAGGGGAAACTCGCGGCGGTGCGGCAGGGGGCCGCGGCCAGGATCCGCGACCACGCCGCCGCGGCGGTGAGGCTCGACCCGCTTTACGACGGCGCGGCCGGCGACCGCGTCCTCGGGCGGCTCCACCACCAGACGCCGTCGGTCCCCTTCCTCACCGGCTGGGCCTCCAAGCAACTCGCTCTCGAGCACCTGCGTCGCTCGGTCGAGCTCGCCCCGGGAAGCCTCGTCAACCGGCAGTACCTCGGCGAGGCGCTCTGGGAGATCGACAGGAAGCGCCGGGCCGAGGCGAAGGCGATCCTCGAGGGGGTCGTCGCCGCGATCCCCGACCCGCGGTTCCTGGTCGAGGAACGGCACGCGCAGGCCGCCGCGCGGGCGTTTCTCCACGAGCGCGTGGCGCAGCGCTGAGGGGCCCCCGGCGCTATAGTGCGCCTCCGGCGTCCGCAGGCCCCACCCGCGCCGGTGGAGGTGCCTTCCGCATGATCTACAACGGCATGGCGATCGAGGCGACGCGACTGGGCGACGGCTTCGTCGAGCTTCGCTTCGACCTCAAGAGCGAGTCGGTCAACAAGTTCGACGCGCTCTCCCTGCGCGAGCTCGCGGAGGCGGTCGCCGCGATCGCCCGCGAGAAGGACCTCCGCGGCGTGTTGGTCACCAGCGCCAAGGACGTCTTCATCGTCGGCGCGGACATCATGGAGTTCCTCGAGCACTTCAAGAAGCCCGAGGCCGAGATGGCCGCGTGGCTGCTCGAGATGGACAAGACGCTCAACGCGCTCGAGGACCTCGACGCGCCGTCGGTCGTCGCGATCAACGGCGTCGCCCTCGGCGGCGGCTTCGAGCTGTGCCTCGCCGCCTCGTTCCGCGTGATGTCCACGTCGGCGAAGGTGGGCCTCCCGGAGACCAAGCTCGGGATCATCCCCGGCTGGGGCGGTACGGTTCGCCTGTCGCGCCTCGTCGGCGCGGACAACGCGATCGAGTGGATCGCGGGGGGGGAGCACCACGCCCCCGAGACCGCCCTGAAGGTCGGTGCGGTGGACGCCGTCGTCGCCCCCGAGGCCCTCCGCGACGCGGCCGTGCGCATGCTCCACGACGCGGCGGACGGGAAGCTGGACTGGAAACGCCGGCGCGAGGAGAAGAAGGCCCCGCTCAGGCTCGACGCGATCGAGGCGGGGATGGTCTTCGTCGGCTCGAAGGCGTTCGTCGCCGGGAAGGCCGGTCCGCACTACCCCGCCCCCGTGACGGCGATCGAGGTGATCGAGCAGGGGGCGGGAAAGGCGCGCGACGAGGCTCTGCCGATCGAGGCGGCGGCGTTCGCCAAGCTCGCCAAGAGCGCGACCGCGCGCTCGCTCGTGCAGGTGTTCCTCGGCGACCAGGCGGTGAAGAAGGTCGGGAAGAAGGCATCGAAGGCCGCACGCCCCGTCAAGCGCGCCGCGGTCCTGGGCGCCGGGATCATGGGGGGCGGCATCGCCTACCAGTCGGCGTCGCGCGGGACGCCGATCCTGATGAAGGACATCGCCCCCAAGGCGCTCGAGTCGGGGATGGCCGAGGCGGTCAAGCTTCTCGAGAAGCAGGTCGAGCGAGGCAAGCTCACGACCGGCAAGATGGCCGGCGTGCTCGCCGCGATCACGCCGACGATGTCGTACGGCGACTTCGGGACCGTGGACGTCGTCGTCGAGGCGGTCGTCGAGAACGAGGAGATCAAGAAGAAGGTCCTCGCCGAGGTGGAGGGGAATCTCCCGGAGACGGCCGTGCTGGCCTCGAACACCTCGACGATCTCGATCACGCGCCTGGCGACGGCGCTGAAGCGTCCCGAGCGTTTCTGCGGGATGCACTTCTTCAATCCGGTGCCGAAGATGCCCCTCGTCGAGGTGATCCGCGGCGAGAAGACCGGGGAGGAGGCGATCGCGACGACCGTCGCGTGGGCGCAGGCGATGGGGAAGACCCCCATCGTCGTCGGCGACTGCGCGGGGTTCCTCGTGAACCGGCTTCTCTTTCCCTACTTCGCGGGGTTCATGGGGCTGCTCGCGGAGGGGGTCGACTACGAGCGCATCGACAAGGTGATGGAGACGTGGGGCTGGCCGATGGGCCCGGCGCTCCTGCTCGACGTCGTGGGGATCGACACCGCCGTGCACGCCGACAGGGTGATGGCGCAGGCGTTTCCCGACCGGATGCGACACGACGGGAAGAGCGCGATCGAGGCGATGGTCGAGGCCGGCCGCTTCGGCCAGAAGACGGGCTCGGGGTTCTACGCCTGGAAGCCCGAGAAGAAGGGGCCGCCCAAGAAGCAATCCGACCCCGAAGCGAAGGCGATCGTCGCATCGATCGTGAAGGGGTCGTCGAATCCGACCGACGGCGAGATCCTCGAGCGGACGATGCTGCCGATGCTCTTCGAGGGCTCGCGTTGCCTCGAGGAGAAGATCGTCGCGTCGCCGGTCGAGGCCGACATCGCCCTCCTCTACGGCCTCGGGTTCCCGCCGTTCCGCGGCGGGTTGTTCCACTGGGCCGACGTCACGGGGATCGACGCGCTGCTCCACGCCTCGGAGCACCACCGCCGCCTGGGCGGCCTGTACGTCCCCACGAAGCAGATGCACGATCTCGCCGCCGCCGGGCGCGGCTTCCACGGAGCGTAGCGCCATGAGAGAAGTCGTCGTCGTCGACGCCGTCCGCACCCCGATGGGCCGCTCCAAGGGCGGCATGTTCCGAAACGTGAGGTCCGAGAATCTCTCGGCCGAAGTCATCAAGGGCCTGCTCGCCCGCAACCCCGAGGTGAACCCCGCCGAGATCGACGACGTCCTCTGGGGGTGCGTCCAGCAGACCCTCGAGCAGGCGTTCAACGTCGCCCGATTCGCCCAGTTGATGACCCCGATCCCCAAGGAAGTCCCCGCGCAGACGATCAACCGCCTGTGCGGCTCGTCCATGACGGCGCTCCACACCGCCGCGATGCACATCCTCGCCGGCTACGGCGACCTGTTCGTGGTCGGCGGCGTCGAGCACATGGGGCACGTCCCGATGATGCACGGCATCGACTTCAACCCGAGAAGCTCGAAGTACAACGCGAAGGCGGCGGGGATGATGGGGCTCACCGCCGAGTACCTCGCGCGGATCCACAAGATCGATCGGGCGCGGCAGGACGAGTTCGCCCTGCGCTCGCACCAGAAGGCCCATGCCGCGACGACGTCGGGGGCCTTCAAGGCCGAGATCGTCCCGATGGAGGGGCACGACGAGGCGGGCGCCCTCAAGGCGTACGACTACGACGAGGTCATCCGCCCCGACACGACCTTCGAGGGATTGTCGGCCCTCAAGCCCGCCTTCGACCCGAAACACGGCACCATCACGGCGGGGAACGCCTCGGCCGTCTCCGACGGCGCGGCGGCGATGCTCGTGATGTCCGCGGAGAAGGCGAAGGCCCTCGGCTGC